>PCSL01000071.1:4570-8625 GCA_002772325.1 Chloroflexi bacterium CG23_combo_of_CG06-09_8_20_14_all_45_10 | reverse complement strand
TTTTCGTCTTAACGCTGATCAGCCACAGGCAGTAGATAAGCTGGTTAGTGGGCTGGAGAAAGGCTATCAACAGCAAACGCTGATTGGTGTCACTGGTAGCGGCAAGACCTTTACCATGGCTAACGTTATCGAGAGGGTGCAAAGGCCTACATTAGTTATTTGTCATAATAAAACCTTGGCTGCTCAGCTAGCCACGGAATTCAAGGAATTCTTCCCCAATAGTCCTGTGGAGTATTTTGTTAGTTATTATGACTACTATCAGCCAGAGGCTTATATCCCCGGTACTGATACCTATATTGAGAAGGAAACCGAGATCAATGAAGAAATTGATAAGCTACGCCATGCAGCTACCAGAGCTCTCTTTGAGCGCCGGGATGTAATTATAGTGGCTTCAGTTTCCTGTATTTATAGCTTGGGGCCACCTGAGGAATATCATAGTTTCGCTCTTACTGTGAAAAGGAACGGGAATTACAAGCGAGATAAGCTGGTTCGCCGCCTTGTGGATATGCAATATGAGAGGAACGATTTTGAGCTCACCCGAGGTAAATTCCGTATACGAGGTGACACTTTGGAAATCCAGCCAGCCTACGAGGAAACAGCCCTGAGAATCGAATTCTGGGGGGATGAAATTGACCGCATTGTAGAGGTTGACCCTCTCACTGGTGAGTTGCTCGCTCACCTTGACCAAGTGGATATTTATCCCGCTAAGCACTTCGTTACCCCCTATGATAAGCTGCTGGCGGCAATCGAAGATATCAAGGCTGAGTTAGAGGAGAGGCTAAAAGAGTTAAGGGCTCAGGGTAAGCTTCTCGAGGCTCAACGGCTTGAAGCACGAACTAACTATGATATTGAGATGCTTCAGGAAGTGGGTTATTGCACCGGGGTGGAGAATTACTCCCGACACCTTCAGCGGCGCGCTCCAGGAAGCACGCCATGGACTTTGCTGGATTATTTTCCCAGTGATTTCTTGATGTTCATCGATGAATCACATATGACCCTACCTCAGACAAGAGGCATGTATCATGGCGACATCTCGCGGAAGCAAACTCTGGTTGACTATGGTTTTCGTCTCCCTTCAGCTTTAGATAACCGCCCACTGAATTTTGAGGAATTCGAGGAACGCATCAACCAGGTTATCTATGTCTCAGCTACCCCGAAACCATACGAATATGAGCATAGCCAACAGGTGGTTGAGCAACTAATCCGACCTACCGGGCTGCTGGAGCCTGGCATAGAGGTCAAGCCAACTAAAGGGCAAATTGATGACCTCATTTATCAGATAAAAACCAGGGTGGATAAAGGGGAGCGTTGCTTGGTGACCACTTTGACCAAGAGGATGGCTGAGGAATTAAGTGACTACCTCAGGGAGATGGAAATAAAGACTCATTATCTTCACTCTGAGGTGGAGACGCTGGAGAGGGTGGAGATTCTCCGTGACCTTCGCCTCGGCGTTTATGATGTGGTTGTGGGTATTAATTTGCTTCGTGAGGGGCTGGATTTGCCCGAGGTAAGTTTGGTAGCCATACTTGATGCCGATAAAGAAGGCTATCTGAGGTCAGAGGAAGCGCTTATCCAGACAATGGGGCGGGCTGCCAGACATGTGAATGCTCATGCCATAATGTATGCTGACTCTATTACTACCTCCATGCATAAAGCGATAGAGGAAACCTCCCGCCGGCGGAAGATTCAGGAAGCTTATAACAAGGAGCATGGTATAACCCCACAGGGAATTAAAAAGGCAATCAAGGACATAACTGAGCGAGTTCAAGCAGTAGCGGAAACTCGAATCCCTTACATGGCCACCCCTATTTCTAGAGAAGAGATGCTTCGCCTCATCAAACAGCTTGAGTCCCAGATGAAAGCAGCGGCTAAGAATCTAGAGTTTGAGAAGGCTGCTCTCATCCGTGACCGCATCATGGAATTAAGAAGGGACGAGGAATCGATCTCACCTCTAGCCAAACTCAGGTAAATTGATGGATAGCCCTCGAATCTTTGGTCTGGCTTTTCTATATAAGACACGGTGTAGTTGACAAAATCAAAATGAAAAATACAAAAGTTATAATTAATTTTGATTTTTGATGTTTAATCTTTGATTTTCTTATGGCAAGTAGTTTAAGTGAGGATGTAGAGAGATTGCGGCAAAGCCTTGAGGGCTTGCCTCCACCTCAGATAGAGCCTCCATTTGTTGTGGTTAGCGGCTTGCCGGGCACAGGCAAGTCTTTCTTCTGCCGCAGGCTGGCTGAGAGAATGCCTTTTATTATCTTGGCAAGCGATGTCCTGCGCAAAGTCTTATTTCCTTGCCCAAGCTATGATCAGGATGAAAACAAGCGGTTTTTCCCTGCTTGTCATGCTCTTTTTGAGGAGCTTTTAAGAAGGGGAATACCGGTTGTTTTTGATGCTACAAACCTGTTGGAGAGGCATCGGGAACACCTCTATCATATTGCTGACAAGACGGGAGCGAAACTCATCCTGGTTGGTGTTGAAGCTCCTCCAGAGGTAGTGCGGCAACGTCTTCTTGCGCGGGAAAAGGGAATTGACCCACAGGATGACTCGCAAGCTGGCTGGGGGGTGTATCAGAAAATGAGGCCCCGAAAGGAAAAGATTTCCCGTAATTATTTTGTCGTCGATACTTCACGAGATGTCACTCCAGCAATTGATAAGATTGTGCGCCTGATAAAGAAATAAATAAATTTTCTCCTCAACCCCCTTCAATTCCTCATCCAGTTGGAGTAAAATTATATGTTTCGAAAAATTGTGTATACCCTGAGGGATAAATATGGAAGTTAAAGTTATCGCTGGCGATATAACCCAGATTGAGGCTGATGCCATTGTAGTGAATCTTTTTGAGGGAGTGGGGCAGTCTGGTGGCGCCACTGCTGCGGTAGATAAAGCTTTAGATGGAGGCATAACTCAGCTCATTAGCAATGGTGAGATTAGGGGCAAGTTTGGAGAGGTTGGCATTATTCATACCCTTGGCAAGCTGCCAGCGGGGATAGTGGCTGTTGCTGGGCTAGGTAAGCGTCAGGATTTCACTCTAGATAGAATTCGGGGAGTAGCGGGAGAGTTCTGCCGTTCCTTACGAAAGTTAAATTGTCATAGGATAGCTACAATACTTCATGATGCTGGCGTTGGTGGCATTGAGCCTGAAGCTTCAGTTGAGGCAATAGTGGAAGGTAGCCTTCTCGGGCTCTATAGCTTCACCAGATACAAGAAGCCTGAATATGAGGATATTAAAGAGATACTAGTAGTAGAAAGGGAGGAAAGTAAGCTTCCAGCTCTAGAGCGAGGTGTTCAAAAGGGGAAAGTAATGGCGGAAGCTACCGCTCTAGCTCGTGATATGGTTAATGAGCCGGCTAATTGCATGACGCCCAGCCGGATGTCCGAGGTAGCTAAAGAGATAGCCGATGAGCATAACCTGGAATTTAATGTCCTTGACTCAAATGACATGGAGGCGATGGGCATGGGGGCACTTCTTGGTGTGGCAAAGGGAAGCAGCCAAGCCCCAAAGCTAATAACTCTGAGCTATAAAGGTGATGTGAGTTCCAAAAATGCCATTGGCTTTATTGGCAAAGGGGTTACCTTTGATTCTGGAGGGATTTCTGTTAAGCCGTCGGAGGGTATGGGTGAGATGAAAAATGATATGGCTGGTGGGGCTGCAGTCATGGCAGCACTTAGTGCTATCGCTCAATTGAAACCAAAGATTAATGTTGCTGGTATCATCCCCGCTACTGAGAATTTACCCAGTGGCAGTGCCTTGAAGCCAGGAGATGTATTGAAGGCGATGAATGGTAAGACCATAGAAGTGATAAGCACTGATGCCGAAGGAAGGCTTATTTTGGCTGATGCCCTAAGCTACGCTGTGAAACAAGGTTTTTCTCCCCTGGTGGATATGGCTACTTTAACAGGAGCCTGTCGCGTTGCCTTAGGTACTGGATATAGTGGCGTTTTTGGCAATGACCAAGAGCTAATAGATAAAGTTCTTAAGGCTGGCAGCGAAGCTGGGGAGAAGTTGTGGCAAATGCCTATGCCTGAGGAATATAAGGAGCAAAATAAAA
>PCSL01000071.1:4291-4549 GCA_002772325.1 Chloroflexi bacterium CG23_combo_of_CG06-09_8_20_14_all_45_10 | reverse complement strand
ATACCGGTGATAAGTATGGTGGAGCTATCACCGCTGCCCTTTTCCTTGGTGAATTTGTAGATAATACTCCTTGGGTTCATCTTGACATAGCAGGCACTGCCTCTAGCAGTAAGGAAAGTGGCTGCATAGTGAAAGGAGCTACTGGGGTAGGAGTCGGAACTTTGGTCGAATTAGCTTTATCACTAGCCAAGTAATGTTAGTTGTGAATGGTTTAGGATTTCGGATTTCGGATTTCGGATTTAGGATTTAATAATAGGG
>PCSL01000071.1:3059-4249 GCA_002772325.1 Chloroflexi bacterium CG23_combo_of_CG06-09_8_20_14_all_45_10 | reverse complement strand
GGTTATTATGATTATAAAGTGGTTAGGTCATGCTTGTTTTTTGATTACATCTGAGGAGGGGCTGAAGGTAATTACTGACCCTTATACCGTGGGCGGAGGTATTAATTATTCTCCTATAAAGGAAGTTGCTGATATTGTGGTGGTAAGCCATGGTCATGCTGACCACAATAATGTTTCAGCGGTGCGAGGAAAACCAGAGGTAGTTAAAGGTAGTGGCACAAAAACTGCTAAAGGAGTTCAGTTTAGAGGCATTGCTACTTATCATGATACCGCTCAAGGTAAGCAGAGGGGGCCCAACACCGTTTTTTGTTTTAGCTTGGATGACATAAAACTCTGTCATTTAGGTGACTTAGGACATTTGCTTAGCCAAAGGCAAGTTAATGAGATTGGTGATGTGGATATACTGTTTATTCCTGTAGGTGGCTTTTATACTATTGATGCTGCTGATGCTAGCCGAGTATGTGATCAGCTAAAGCCGGAGGTAATAATCCCGATGCATTTTAAGACGCCTCGGACTACTTATCCTATAGCCGACGTTGATGATTTTCTCCGCGGTAAGGAGAATGTGAAAAAAATGGATTCTAGCGAGGTCGAGTTTAAACTTGATGAACTACCGGCGGTCACCGAGATTGTAGTCCTGAAGCCAGCTATGATAAATCCTAAGCACTAAATACGAAATGCTAAACAATATCAAAATCCAAAATCCCAATGAATAAAACACGGGGTTTTGAATTTAGAACATTTGAATTTGGGATTTGTTTAGGATTTAGATATTAGGATTTAGAATTTCAATAGTCTATAGCTAAGAGTGATGATTTTTAAAACCTCTGATTTTGTTTTTACACCTCCCCCACGGCTTTCCTGGGCAAGGCGCGTTTTAATCAAACCTTGCGCTGGTTACCCCTTGCCGTATCCGGTGACTACAAGCCCTGAAATATTGAATACCATTATTGAGGGCGTCAGGAAAGTTAGCGATGCTGATATCATCATTGCTGATGGGACTCCCGGTGGGGAGTCAATATATCCCATATACCAAGCTTTAGGATATAGTTTTCGCCATGTGCTTATGCTTGATGTCAGGGATTCCATTTTCTTGGAGATAGAGAATCCGCTGACCCAATTTTCTGCCACGCCTACCTTCTGGGTGCCTAATGTAGTCTTACGCAGCGACTTCTTGATCAGCGTGACTC
>PCSL01000071.1:2884-3035 GCA_002772325.1 Chloroflexi bacterium CG23_combo_of_CG06-09_8_20_14_all_45_10 | reverse complement strand
GTCATTTTAGTATAGCAAATCTGCTAGGTTTACTGCCGGTGAGTAAATATCGGACCGGTGAAGAAGGATGGGGCGCCTTGTACGAATTAGGAATAGAGAGAGTGCTTGCTGATCTTTATTACACCTTGCCCTTTGACTTGGGGATTATCGA
>PCSL01000071.1:2702-2844 GCA_002772325.1 Chloroflexi bacterium CG23_combo_of_CG06-09_8_20_14_all_45_10 | reverse complement strand
GGGAGGATAGAGGAATGTGGGAAGACCTTTATTGGTGAACCTTACGAAATTGACCGTGAGGCTTCACAATTAGCCGGGGTCGAATGTGAGTATTTAAATCTGATTGACGAGGCTAGAAGTCAACTTGGGGATTTGAGCATGG
>PCSL01000071.1:2507-2694 GCA_002772325.1 Chloroflexi bacterium CG23_combo_of_CG06-09_8_20_14_all_45_10 | reverse complement strand
TATCTTATGCTAAAATCAGTGAACTCTCCTGAATAACCTGACCAATCTACTTCTAATCTCTTGATCCAGGCTCCCCGTGGGCCTATTTTAAGTTGCTCTATTAGTTTCTCTAGTTGCTGTTTATCTCCCTCGGCTTGAACTTCTACTGCATCGCCACTGGATAGGTTGCGCACATAACCTTTTAGCC
>PCSL01000071.1:1566-2483 GCA_002772325.1 Chloroflexi bacterium CG23_combo_of_CG06-09_8_20_14_all_45_10 | reverse complement strand
CAAAATAGCGAAAAAAGACGCCTTGCACGCGACCATAAACTTTAGCTGAGAAACAAGCCATTTCCGCCATTTTAGTCATTCTGAGCCCTTCGCCTACTGTCATTCTGAGCGTAGCGAAGAATCTGGTACAGCTCAGGATAAACTCCGCGAAGAATCTCTATAGGGTGAACTCTATCCAGCCGATTCAGCCCTGCTTGGTGAGCTAGCTCTACAGCCTCCTGAAATTCTGCTGTTGAAATTGGCCGTGCCAAACTCGGGATCTCATAAGCTTTGTAACACGGGCGATATTGAGCCATGATGTTGACATAAGTATTTAAGGAAATTTGCTTACTAATGAAATTTAGCACCTCTTTTGTTCCGGCTAAGCCATTGGGCAAGACCAGATGGCGCACCAAAAGCCCTCGTTGAGCTATTCCATCTCTGTCTATCTTTAGGTCGCCTACTTGGCGGTGCATTTCCTTAACTGCTGCCCTGTTTACCTGCGGATAGTTTTCAATCCCTGATAGTTCTTTAGCCACCCTTTTATCACCATACTTCATATCAGGCATATAAACATCAACAATGCCATCAAGGATTTTCAAAGTCTCCACCGAATCATAGCCACCAGAGTTGTACACTAAGGGGAGGTGTAATCCTAATTCCATTGCTACCCCTAGCGCCTCTAATATTTGCGGAACTACATGTGTGGGCGATACCAGATTTATGTTGTGGCATCCTTGAGCTTGAAGGGAAAGCATCATGCAAGCTAACTCTTCCTTGTTCACGTTTCCGCCTTCGCCTAGCTGGCTTATAGGGTAATTTTGGCAGAAAAGGCATCTCAGATTGCAGTTAGTGAAAAAAATAGTGCCTGAACCACATCTGCCCACCAGTGGTGCTTCCTCGCCGAAGTGAGGACCATAGCTGGATACTATGGCTTC
>PCSL01000071.1:0-1532 GCA_002772325.1 Chloroflexi bacterium CG23_combo_of_CG06-09_8_20_14_all_45_10 | reverse complement strand
AGGCGGTTGACACCACAGTGGTGAGGGCAAAGATGGCAACTCTGTAATAGGGATTTAGCTGCCTCTATTCGTTCCTTCAGCTTGCCCTTGTGGAAAAGTTCCGTGTAAGCTGCCATAAGAAAATCAAAGATTAAACATCAAAAGTCAAAATTAATTATAACTTTTGCATTTTTCATTTTGATTTTGTGTTGGGAGGACCTCCTTTTCCCATTTCATCTATTCTTCGTATTCCTCGGTGGGCGGCTTTCTTTTCTTCTTGACCACCTCTACTTCCGTGGGTGGCATGAACTCAGAAGCTATCTTCGTCTTTTTAGCTCCCTTCTTAGGTTTCTTGGTCTCTCTCCACCTGTAATCTCGCTTACCCATGGCTATACCTCACGTCCCTCAATTTTTCCCAGGCTGACTTTGCTGCCTCCATTTCGGCGACCTTCTTACTCTTTCCTGTACCTCTGCCCAAAATCTTGCCTTCTATAAGCACCTCCACAGTGAATTGCTTATCATGGTCGGGGCCGATGGCTTCTATCAGACGGTAGGTTGGCGGGGAATGTTTTTCACTTTGGATGAGCTCCTGTAATAATGCTTTGTAATTGGGGCTTAGCTCTCCATGTTTTATTCTCTCTAGCAATGGCTTGAGCTGCTTGAGGATAAATTCCTTAGCTTTAGGCAGTCCCTGGTCAAGGTATATCGCTCCGATTAGCGCCTCTATGGCATTTGCCAGGTTGCTTTGCTTCTCCTTTCCTCCGCTTGTTCCTTCACCCTGTCCCAGCAAAAGCCAGTCGCCAAGTTTGAGTGAAGAAGCTACCTCTGCTAAGGTCTGACGGCAAACTAGGGAAGCACGGATCGTAGTCAGTTCTCCTTCGGGTAGCTCTGGGAATTCACTATATAGCTGTTCCGCTGTTATGAAGTTGAGAATAGCGTCGCCTAAAAATTCCAGTCGCTCGTTGCTGGGCAGAGCGAACTCGGGATTTTCATTAAGGTAAGAGCGGTGGACGAAGGCTTGCTTTAACAAAGACTCATTGTTAAAGCGTATCCCTAAAACTCCTTGGCAATTGTCCCAATCGGTCACTTTAGAACTCCTCCTTAAGTATAGCAACAAGGGTCTAGCTAGCTCAACTTCTTGCTTCGTAGGCGTTATGCAGTTATAATTAATTTTGTTGGGGATTAGTCTAGCGGTAGGACGACTGACTCTGGATCAGTTAGGCCAGGTTCGAATCCTGGATCCCCAGCCAGCTATGGCGCATTCGTCTAGGGGGTTAGGACACCTCCCTCTCAAGGAGGAGATCACCGGTTCGAATCCGGTATGCGCCACCATTTTTGATAATAATAGTACCCCAATTTATCTAATAATTAGAGGCTGTCCGAAAACTAGAATTCAGGAATGGGAGGCGATTTAAATTCAGGGGGGCAGCTATAATGAAAGGCAAAACAGAGCGATTATAAGGGGGGGACCACGCCCTATCTGGGCTATAATCAATCAATATAATCAGCAGGCGTATTTGCTAAATAAGAGCGATTTATGATCTACTGGGCGC
>PCSL01000039.1:9703-12293 GCA_002772325.1 Chloroflexi bacterium CG23_combo_of_CG06-09_8_20_14_all_45_10 | reverse complement strand
GCTGCCTTATTGCCATGGAATTGTGTTACAATTTCATAGGCCAACCGTTTTTTAAGGTTTATGGGGTTAACTGAGTGGGTATTCAACTGCTTCTTAAAGTCAGCGATTTCTTCATCTGGGACATCAGTTACTAATTCAAAATAATCAATGATAAGATAGTCGGGAATAGACATTAGCTTGCCATACATTTCCCCGGGAGCTTCATTGATACCTATATGGTTACCCAGGCTCTTGCTCATCTTCTGGCTGCCATCAGTGCCAATGAGAAGGGGAACGAGGAAAACCTGCTGAGGAGGCTGGCCCATGGACTGCTGTAGTTCTCTACCTAGGAGGCAATTAAATTTCTGGTCAGTGCCGCCAAATTCGACATCGGCTTTGATAACTACTGAGTCATAGCCCTGGAGTAAGGGATAGAGCATCTCGGTTAGAGAAATAGGATTGCCAGAGCTATATCTTTTATTGAAATCTTCTCTAGCTAAAAGTTGCGCTATAGTAAATCTGCTCGTGAGTTTAATTACCTCGTCTAGAGTGAATTTGTCGTACCACTCACTTTGCCATCTTACCTCCGTTTTATCCTTATCTACCACTTTGAAGAATTGTCTCAAATAAGTTTGGGCATTAGCCTCTACTTCTTTTTGCGAAAGCATGGGGCGAGTAGCTGATTGACCGCTTGGGTCTCCAATTCGTGCTGTCCAGTCACCAACTATGAGAATGACTTTATGTCCTAGCTCTTGAAACTGGCGCAATTTCCTCAAACCAGCTACATGCCCTAAGTGGATGTCTGTGGTACTGGGGTCAAAACCTTGTTTTAACCTTAGGCGTTTTCCTGATTCTAGTAGCTGTATCAGCTCCTGTTCGACGATGACTTCAGCTACCCCTCGCTTTAGGAGGGAGCTAAATTTGAAGCCTGTCCTGAAGGATGAAGGATCGGTCATTTTAATTCTCTGGTTATTATTTTTACCTTTTCAACATCTTTTTTAATCTGAGCCTTTAGTTCTTTAGACGAAGTAAAGCGTTGCTCATCTCTCAATTTGTGTATAAATTTAACCTGGAGTTCTTTGTCATATAAATTACCTTCATAATCGAGAAGGTGAGTTTCCACGACCCTTTTACCACTTTTAAAAGTGGGGCGTATGCCAATATTGGTGGCTGAAGCAAATTGCTTCCCTTCTACTTGAGTAATAGTGGCATAAACACCGTTGCCGGGCAATGCTTGTCCTGGCCTTATATCTAAGTTAGCGGTAGGAAATCCTAACCTTTGGCCGCGTTTGTCTGCGGAGATAACTTTGGCACTGAGCTTGAAATAGCGCCCCATCAATCTTTCCACCTTCATCATATCACCTTGAGCCAGCGCTCGACGAATAAGAGTGCTACGCACTATTTCACCATTGATTGTAAATGGGGGTATGATTTCCACGCTAAACGTCATTTCTTGTCCCAATGTGCGCAGTAAATTAGCATCGCCCTCGCGTCCTCTGCCTAAAGCAAAATCAGGGCCAATTAGGAGGCCACGCATCTTGAGATACTTCTTAAGCAAGGCAACAAACTCTCTGGCGCTGAGTTGAGCTAGCTCTAAAGTGAAAGATAACACTGCGATTAAAGCTACACCCAGTTCTTGAAGTTCCTTACTTCGGTCCTGTAGGCTGCTTAGCCACAGTAATTGATTACGGGGGTGCAATATAGATTGTGGATGGGGGTTAAAGGTGACTACGCCGCTAAGCAAATCTTCTTCCCCGGCTCGCTGGTTCAGTCTTTTAATCAGGTAGCGATGCCCCGCATGAACGCCGTCAAAGACGCCGATGGTAAGAAGTGTTTCCTTTTCGGGAACTATACTGATTAATTCTTGCTCAATCCTCATTAGTCTAACTATTAAATCCTAAATTCTAATATCTAACCTCTAAACAAATTCAAAATCCAAAATCCTAATTTTTCAGGATTTAGATATTTAGTGCTTAGTATTTATCCGTCAAGTTAGGACTTAATCTTTATGCTAGAAGTAGCCAATTTTCTCCCGCTGGCTTGGACTACAGGTATTAATTGAGACATAAATTGTCGGAAATGTTCAAAGGTAAGCGATTGAGCACCGTCTTTAAGCGCCAGATCAGGGTTAGGGTGGACTTCTATCATCAATCCATCAGCCCCAGCAGCTATCGCTGCTAGTGCCAGTGGAGCTACCAAATACCACTTGCCTGTGGCATGACTGGGGTCAGCAATGATGGGCAGATGGCTAACTCTTTTAATGACGGGGATAGCGCTAATGTCCATAGTATAACGAGTGGAAGTTTCAAAGGTTCTAATGCCACGTTCGCAGAGGATAAGTTGTTCATTACCTCGGGCTAGAATATATTCGGCAGCTAGTAGCCATTCTTGAATTGTAGCTGATAAACCTCTCTTGAGCATCACCGGTTTCCTCGTTTCCCCCACTTCATCCAGCAGAATGAAATTCTGCATGTTTCGTGCCCCAATCTGGAGGATGTCAGCATAGCTAGCTACGAGCTCAACGTCATTTGGTGCCATTACTTCAGTAATGATGGGCATCCCGGTTTCCTCTCGGGCTTTTGCTAGCATTTTGAGCCCCACCTCACCTAAT
>PCSL01000039.1:8472-9678 GCA_002772325.1 Chloroflexi bacterium CG23_combo_of_CG06-09_8_20_14_all_45_10 | reverse complement strand
TTGGTTTAAAGGCGCCACCGCGCAAGATGCTAGCGCCATTTGCTTTGACTTCCCGAGCGGTAGCTAGAAGTTGCTCTTCGCTTTCTACCGCGCAGGGTCCAGCTATAACAACTATTTCATCACCACCGATAGCAAGGTCATTTACCTTGACTATGGTATTTTGAGGGTGAAACTCCCGACTGGCAAGCTTATAAGGCTTACTAACGGGGATAATCTCTTCCACCCCGGGCAATAGCAGCAATGTATCTTGGAGATTGGTAAGAACTTGGCCTAATATCCCTATAATTGTACGCTCGACACCTTGTGATACATGCGTCTTCAATCCTAGTTGTTGGATGCGCGCCACAACCCCATCAATTTCATCTTGGCTGCAGCTAGTTTTCATGACTACAATCATGCTTTGCCTCCTGGTATTATGGTTTCGCTTCTTTTCAGCTTTCTTGCTTCCCTTAAGTAAATATGCTTAATTTCCTCGGCTCCCTTTTCTGTGTTTACGAACATTAAAACCCTCAAGCAGCGAGGTAAGCTGTTAGGAACATTCATCTCATGTCCGCAAAGTAAGGCAAGATGCTGCGGCCATCCTAGCTCCCGTGTTGCCGCTGCTGGGAACTCAGCATTTAGGTCCGGTGTGGTAGTGAAAAAGATGGCAGCTACCTCGTCAATCTCAATTCCGTTAGCCTGTACCATTTCCTCGAGTAGCTCCTTGCTGGCAGCTATAATGCTCTCTTTATTATTTGCCGTAACTGTAATAGCACCTCTGATGCCGCGACACCACAATTTGGTATTTCTCCTCCTAGCTTTGAGCAAATAGCCTATCCTATTTATTAGCTCTCGTCAAGAAAAGCTGGTTGACAAAGAGGAAAAAGCAAGATACGTGGTAGAATAATGCTGGTGAGTGGATTTAGAGATATGCCAGAGAAGAGATTTGAGTCTCTTGTGGCCAGGGCAATTGAAGATTTGCCCCCAGAGTTTCAAAGCAAACTGAAAAATGTTGATAATCAATGACAAAGCTCTCTGTGACAAAGAGCGGAGAAGTATCGCAATCTATTGTCGATAAAGTCGTGAGCGCTTTAGATGGGTGCTATAGAATCATAGGCGAGCCGATGGCTGATTCAGTTGACCTCCATATAGTTGAAAAATCTGCCAGGGAAACATTTTTTGCTACCCATTATGTTTTGCATGGAAAATCGACAATCACTGTTTATG
>PCSL01000039.1:5402-8437 GCA_002772325.1 Chloroflexi bacterium CG23_combo_of_CG06-09_8_20_14_all_45_10 | reverse complement strand
CTAGCTGGGATTAGACGCCAGGCGGCGCATTCCGTTTTACATGGCTCTTTAGAATACTACCTTATCAAGGTCCCCAAAGACTTGATAAGGGTGGCGAAGCAATACCATCTTCCCCAAGGTTGCATAAATGCTCTTCTCTATAATATTGGAATGGCTGCCAAGGAATATGGAGTTACCAGTTTATTATATGGTAAGAACTTTGTTGTGGATCAGGCGGCTTATGCTAAGTATATCCTTGCCCCGAGTGTTGAGGAGGTTCTAGCTTGGGAGGTAGCACTACGAAATAGATTGGAAAAGATCCTTTATCTAGCTTCAATTATCAGGGATGTTAGCTGTGCTGTGCCTTTAATTCGAGATGAGCAATTTGGAGATGAGATTAAAGATTACATAGGGAAAAAGCTGGCTTATATAACTCCTGCCTACCAGTCGAAGATTCAAAAGATAATTTATGAAAGGTTTTCATTGCTTGACACTGATACGTTTAGAAATATCGCTCTCGTCACAAGGTTCTTGGTTGATGAGATTATTGATTATGAGTTAGCCGACTGGCTTTGAGTTTATCATAACTGCTTAAAGCAGTGCTGCAAGTGCATATTAAGGGGCACTCATGGGAGAGACGAGATTGGCGAAAAGGAATGCCAGATAGCATTAAAGTGAAGTGGTGGATTTTTACTGAAAAAGTTTTTCAGCGGTATTTTCCCTTATTACTGGGACTTTGGATATTGTTTGTGTTATATCCCAATCCCTTAAACTTGATTATTAGCGTGCACAGGATTTTTAGCCCAGATGTTGACCCTGGCGCTGTTGAACCCATGCTGGAGGGCCTTTCCTCCGATCCTGTAGCTATAGAAAAGACAGTTCTGGCGAGAATAACTTATAGCTATGACTGGGAAGTTCATGGCATGCCGTGGTATTTCCCCGCCACTAAAGTGGTATTGGAGAAAGAAAAGGGGGATTGCAAAGCCCGAGCTTTAGTTCTAGCATCCATCTTTGAAGCGAAGAACATCCCCTACTACTTTAACTGTTCTCCCATACATATGTGGGTGGAATATGAGGGGAAAACGGAGACCTCCATTGAGAATCCTAGAGTCAAATTTTACCAACGGGATCCTGAAACAGGTGAGAGGTTCTTCCAGATTCCTGAGATTGAACTGGGCGAGGTAATGGAGTCCTTTTGGCGGAGCTTCTGGGATCCTATGCCTGAGGGCAGAAAGGCTCTTCTGGTTTTCGGTTTATTCACTTTAGGAGCGGTCAGGGTAATTTTGTTTAAAAAACAGGGCCTAGGGTATTGACAAGACTTCAATCTTGCAGTAATTATATTAGTAGAAATAATTTAGAAAAAAGGAGGGTATCATGGCAACAGCTTATTGTATGAAGTGCAGGAGGAAAGTCGAAATAAGAAACCCCAGACAGATTATCCTTAAGAACAGCAGACCAGCAGTGCAGGGTGTTTGCCCGAGCTGTGGGACAAAGGTATTCAGAATAGGTAAAGCCTAAATACTCGTAGCCATTTGCTGAACGTCTGGAGGGAGCCTAGATATCAAATCTAACTCCCTCTAGACGCTCGAAATCCAGGGGTTAGAAAGAAGCCTGTGATTTGGCTTCTCGTAAGTGTGGCATTTGTTAAGCTATATATTTTTGTATACTTTAGTAAGTAAAGGCTAGCGATTTTGTTATTTCGTCCAGGCTATGGTCTAAGGTTTCCTTATTTGCATGCCTTATATTCAAAATTCTTGCCGAAATTTTGTCACTTTCCAATTCAAGATATCGGCACTCTGTTAACAATGGCTTGCTAATTAATCTGTTCCCTCCAAAGAAGATATAGTCCAGGGCGTGATTTTTAAATCTTTCCTCAATTCTATTACTAACTTTTCTCAGGAAATCCTTTTTCTGCTCTTCAGTCCTCCGGGCAAATCTTTTTTGGCTTCTGCCGCCTTTCTTATGCTCCTTATGAATATACCCGGTACCCACTTTTGATTCTATCAAGTCATCGCCGTGGAAAATTCCTAGAGCGTATGCCCCCCAGGTTACCAATATGACTCCTATAGTATATTTTCTCTCCAGTGTTTCCTGTAGAAGTGAAGTATCAAGCTTGGCAAGAAAAACTTTATTTTCCCTGATAGGGAATGGAGGCAGCACTATATGCTTGTTTCCAATTTCCTGCCAAAATATAGCTGCTCCTGTTTTATACCTCTCAGCTTCTTGGATAACGGCTTTAGTATTAACCGACTCTTTGATTTCATCGCCACATATACGGTATTTAGGTTCTAGCAATAGTTCATTTATATAATGTGGAAAGGAAGAAGGTTTCACATATAGGGTTATATAATCTCCAGGGCTGGTTTTGAGTTTAGCCAATAGGTTGTATAGCTTCCTTTTGGTAACAGCTTTCCCTTCCATTATTACTCCAATGCAGTGTGTTCAGTGATGATTGGCTGAATTGAAACACATTCTAAGCCGTCGGAATAAGTATCATCAATAGCTCATTGATTTTCTGCTTACCCGAGGTTGTCGCAGCTTCTTCAATGATATAATAACGGAGAAAGCCAGGAGCTTTCACTTTAAACTAGGAGGATTAGCAATAATGGTTAAAGTAGTGACTGATAGTACTTGTGACATTCCTCTTGAGATAGCGCGCCAGCTCTCCATTACTATAGTGCCACTGTATATGCAAATAGGTGCCGAGACTTATCGCGATGGCGTAGACCTTAAACCTGACAGGGTTTACCACGAGTTAGTTCATGGTCGGGAATTCCCCAAAACCTCTGTGCCATCGCCGGGCGATTTTGTCACAGTATATAACAATCTGGCCGCCGAAACTGATGAAATTATTTCTATCCATCTCTCCCCCGGCTATAGCGGCACACATGATGTGGCAAAGTTAGCCCAGAGTTACATAGGGGGTAAGTGCCGTGTGGAAGTAATAGATTCGAACTCGGTCTCCGTAGGCTTGGGGCTGATAGTCATAGCCGCTGCCAGGGCAGCCCAGGAAGGCAAGAACTTAGACCAGATTCTTGACATAATACATCAAATCA
>PCSL01000039.1:4619-5338 GCA_002772325.1 Chloroflexi bacterium CG23_combo_of_CG06-09_8_20_14_all_45_10 | reverse complement strand
TCAACTAACGAGGGGGCTAATTCTCTTTGGGAAAATAAGCATGGCACTAGGTATCAAGCTGCTGGGCGAGGTCTACGATGGTGGTAAAATACGTTCTCCTATGTTGCTTATTGGTCGGGCAATGGCCTTAAATCGCTTAAAGCGGTGGGCAGAAAACTTTCCAGGTGTAAAGGAGATAGCAATTGCCTATTCCACAATGCTCGAAGAGGCAGAGACCCTTGCCCAACGTCTGGAGTCTTTAGTTTCTAGAGAACATATCCTTATTACAAGGCTCGGCTGTGCTACATCTACATATGTAGGACCCGGAACCCTGGTCATCGCCCTGATATAGATACATAATCTGGAGGCGTGTTATTCTACTAGGGCTGCAACAGCGAGGGTACCTGGCCCAGTATGTGTGCCTAATGTAGAACCAACCTGCGTTACGATGATGCGGTCTTGAGGAAATAATGGAGCTAACAACTTTGCCAGTATTTCCACTTCTTTGGACAGGGTGGTATACATAATGGATAGCCCCCTGATATGAAGAAGAGCATTTACGAAGTCGTATAAGCGTTGCAGTGCCCCCCTTGTAGTGCGTGCCCTCCCGAATGGCTGAACCTCACCATCCTGGACTGTAATTAGGGGCTTCACATGCAGCAGTGTACCGAGAAGCGCTTTACCTTTGCCTAGCCGTCCCCCTCTCTCTAGATACTCCAGTGTCTGGAAAAAGGCCAGTA
>PCSL01000039.1:3384-4404 GCA_002772325.1 Chloroflexi bacterium CG23_combo_of_CG06-09_8_20_14_all_45_10 | reverse complement strand
GAAATAATTTCGTTATCCTGCTGTGCAAGTGTCTCATAGACATCGATGAAACTTCCAACCGAAGGCTGAGCGGTTTTGGGTAACTCCTCACTTTGAGCTAATTTGGAGTAAAATTCCTCAGCATTGAGGTCAAGGCCCTCTCTATAAACCTTCTTTCCAAAAGAGACTGTCAAGGGCACAATGCTAATCCCTAGCTTCCGTGCGACCTCGCTTGGAATATCTGATGCACTATCGGTAACGATCTTAATTGTCATTAAATCCTCCTTGGCCTGCTCTACTGATTGGCAGACCTATGGCAAAATAGTCGGTCCGAATATTGTGTGAACCTTTCTTATTTTGTCAATTTTTTCGAATAATAGCAATATTGGAAGCATTATTGACAAGCCTGGCAATTTATAAGAAACTCATGATACGAAGGGAATAAGCTAACTCAACTTATGATTCGTTTTTACCAGGAATTAGAAGATTTACAGGGTAGGAATTGCTAATAGTAAGGTGGGGAGAGAACTAATGCTGAATAGGGGATTGAAGCCAAAGTATAGGAATGTCTGGAATGGAACCTTTATATCTTAAGTTATATCGTAGCGGCGAGCTTGAGCGCCGGGCTGAGGCACTGGAAATGCGGTTGGCATCATGTGATATTTGCCCCAGGGAATGTCAGGTCAACCGTCTAAAAAATGAGCAAGGGTTCTGCCATTCTGGATATTTGCCCATCGTCTCTGCAATTTGTGACCATCATGGCGAGGAGCCAGCTATCTCAGGCAGTAGAGGGACCGGAGCTATCTTCTTTGGTAATTGCAACATGAGGTGCGTTTATTGTCAGAATTATCACATTAGCCAGGACCCAGGACATCAGGCTTCCAAGGAGATGGATTTTCATACTTTGGCTGAGCGCATGATATATCTTCAAGATGAGTTAGGATGTCACAACATCAGTTTTATTTCGCCCTCTCATTTTGTGCCCCAGCTAGTTCGAGCAGTCCTGGAAGCGGTGCCTATGGGGCTCAGGGTACCCATAGT
>PCSL01000039.1:0-3302 GCA_002772325.1 Chloroflexi bacterium CG23_combo_of_CG06-09_8_20_14_all_45_10 | reverse complement strand
TATGCTTCTGATGCCTGGGCGGCAAAGTTTTCCCATACCAGTGATTATGTGATGCGAGCTCGTCAGGCTATTCTTGAGATGTGTCAGCAAGTCGGGGATGAGTTGGTATTAGATGGCTGGGGGCTGGCTCAGAGAGGATTAATTATACGTCATCTCATTCTCCCCAATCGACTGGCCGGCAGTTACGATTCGCTTACCTGGCTGGTGCATGATATTTCGCCCAACGTTACTGTAAGTATCATGTCTCAATATCATCCCACACATCTAGCCACCCAGATACCGCAATTGTGTCGCAAAATCTCTGCCTCAGAGTATTCAGAAGTCCTTGAATTGGTTGACAAGCTGGGATTAGAAAATGGCTGGATTCAGGGGACGGACGCAGCAGAAAACTACCTGCCGCATTTCGAACGTGATAGTCATCCCTTCCAGCCAGAGAAGCTAGAGGGTTGAACTATATTCTCTGCTCATGCCTTAGCGTATGCGCAAGGTTGCTAGCCGAAATCGTTGCTATCGGTTACACTAATCTTATGCCAGTGCAGCTCAGGGATAGTGCAGTGGTTTGGTAAGTGAAGGCTAAATGGCTTGGTGACACTGAGATGGAGAGGGAGAAATTTGAAGCTCTTGTGGCAAGAGCGCTGGAGAATTTACCCCCAGAGTTTAAGAGTAAACTGGAAAATGTTGATATTGTTGTAGAAGATTGGCCAACACCAACGCAACTCAGACAAGTCAAACTCAGGCATCCTGGCCAATTACTAGGCCTTTACCAAGGTGTACCCCAAATTAGAAGAGGTAGAGGGTATGGAATGGTTCTGCCTGATAAGATAAGCATCTTCCGAAAACCCATAGAGGCGCAGTGTCGTTTTGGCGAGGAGATTGAGGTGAAAATAGGGGAAGTAGTGCGCCATGAAATAGCTCACCATTTTGGTACTGATGAGAAGACTTTGCGGAGGATAGAAGGTCAGAGGCGCAAGAAAAGTAGGTAACGGCGAAACCTCCACCTACAGGTGATATAATTATTCATAGAAAAGTTATCTTGCGGTGCCACAACTCGGTCACCTGTTCTAATGGGAGGAATTGCCGGGGAGAAGGTGAATAAACAAGGAAAAACACATCCTGACGGAATAAGTGGAGAGTTGCCGTATTTGGTACCTATGGAAAGAACAATTTCTGATGAGCTTAACAATCTGACGGAATGTTCACTTAGGTAGTGTCAAACCTAACGCGTGTGGTAAACTTAAGGCATTAAATTTCTAGTTCGAGAGGTGAGAAATGTCGGAAAAGGATAAGCCGAAACAAGACAAAACTGGCAAGGATTCTTCAGATAAAGTCGATCGAATTATGATGCGTCGATCGAAGGAAAGAGATTTGACAGCTATAGAGCAGACTATTGAGGAACACGGATTTCAGTCTGCAGAGGAGGTAAATGCCTTCCTTGAGGGTATGAGCTCTTCAGGGAAATTGCCTGAATGGGTGCCACAAACACCTCTTAATAGAGCCCGGGAGTTGGTATATGATGCCTGGGAGACTCCTACTAAGAGGCAGCGAGTGAAGTTAGCTCGTGAAGCTTTAAAAATTTGTCCAGATTGTGCTGATGCCTACGTGATTTTGGCTGAAGACACAGCTCGAAATGATAAGGAGGCGCAGAAGTTTTATCAAGCTGGCATCGATGCTGGAGAACGAGCTTTAGGCCCAAAGTTTTTCCAGGACGAAGTTGGATACTTTTGGGGTATTTTGGAAACTCGACCATATATGCGCGCTCGTGTTGGATTAGCTCAATGTCTTTGCTGGATGGGAAAGCATCAAGAAGCTGTGGAGCACTACTGGGATATGCTTAAACTCAATCCCAACGATAATCAGGGAATCAGGTATCTTTTGGCAGCTTGTTTGCTAGTGGACTTGGGTGACATCGAGTCTCTCTTAAAGCTACTGAGGGGATATGCTGGGGACATAAGTGCATCCTGGCTTTATACTTGGGCGCTGGTCACTTTTATTGCTCGAGGCGATTGCCTTGAAGCACGAAGGCGGCTAAAAAGGGCGCTAAAGCAGAACCCACATGTTGTTCCTTACCTTTTGTTTGAGCGGCGGCTGCCTAAGAAGTTACCCCAATATATAGGGATTGGTGACGAAAAGGAAGCTGTTGTCTATTGTGCTGAATTTGGTAGCGCTTGGTATAAAACTAAGGGAGCTATTGCTTGGTTAAATTCAGTTTTGTCGGGGAAACGAGAGAAGCATCAACCCACTGCAAGCGTTCAAGGAATCCCCGAAGTATTCTTAAAGGCTTTTGAGCATGGGAAACAGCCAAGTATAGATAAAGGCAGCAACCAGAATGAGCGGGGAAATATGGCGAGAATCTATGCATTCAAAGTGAGCCTTAAGGATACTCCCAGAATCTGGCGTAAGATTGAGGTCAGGGGCGACCAAACGTTACATCAGCTACATAAAGCAATCTTCAATGCTTTTGAGCGGTTTGAGGAACATCTTTATGCCTTCTTCCTCAGTAATAAGCCTTGGGATAGCTCCACTCAGTATGGCTTACCTGATCCGGAAAGCGAAGCAAGGAGTGCTAAAAGAACCAAAATCGACTCTCTGGGTTTGCAAGTGAAAAAGAAGTTTCTCTATGTGTTCGATTTCGGAGCTGAATGGTGGCATTCAATTGAGTTGCTCAGTGTGAGGGAAGAAGAGGTTGTGGGCAAATATCCCCGCATAATTGAGAGCCAGGGCGAAGCACCACCACAGCATTCTCCTTATGATGAGGAAGAGTAACGCCGTTGCTTAAAATCTCTGCCATCAGCTATACCAATTTTGTTGCCAGCGTGGCTCAGGGCTAGAGCAGCGGTTTGCCAGTCCTTTACGTTAAGCAAATGTTGGCCTCATATAGGTCTTCTATTTGAGGCTGGTTGAAGGTATAATTGATTCACGAGGCGATTATGACAAGGTATGACAAGGGTGGGGGTTACGCCTGTTCCCTTGGAACCATCGCCCAACAGAGAAAGTCCAAGATGCACTGATAGCTGTGCAGTAAGCAGGGGCAGATGCATGAATGCCAAGCGGAGCGTGCAATGTATCTGACTTTCTTTAGAAAAGCGTCTCTTAGAGGTAGGTATTATGGAACAAAATAAGATGAGCGTTAGACACTTTGTAGCATTGATTGTAGGCGGATTGACTGCATTGATATATCTTCTGTATTTCGTTGGTAGGACATACTCTGATGCGTATTTATCTGCACTCAAGATACCAGCGGGCATTATGAATTACAGCTTGGAAGACTATGCGTACTTTGGAGCACGCATAGATAACTTGAT
>PCSL01000005.1:3501-6481 GCA_002772325.1 Chloroflexi bacterium CG23_combo_of_CG06-09_8_20_14_all_45_10 | reverse complement strand
CCGCTAGCTCAACTGGAAGAGCAGCTGACTCTTAATCAGCAGGTTCAGGGTTCGACCCCCTGGCGGCTCAGTCTCAAATCCCGTCTTTCTTGCCAAATTCTGGCCGTCGTTAAGCCCCTTTGCTAACATTTTGCTAACATCTGGTTCCAGCATCTTGTCAAATCTCTCCGCAGCAGCTTCCTGTAGCCCAGGCATGACATGACTGTAGGTATCGAGAGTGAAGGCGACGCTGGCATGTCCCAGAAAGCAAGGTTTGGCCGCTACCTTTCAGATGCCAGAGATAGCACCATGATAGGCCGTCAATGGCACTAAGCGGACTTCAGAAATGAAACTACAGGGGTATTTTCGGTAGACACGGCGTCATCGTAGCAGAGCACACCACAACTGTCGAAACAAGACAAAGCCCAAACACGGGGTAGGACATTAAAAATTATAGAAAATCACTCAGTGGCTTGACTTTTCGTGGGGAATACGGTAGGATGTTGGCTGTTATGACAAACGAGACTGTCGCTGCCCTGGCTCATTGGGAGGTATAGCGCGGAGCGTCTGAGAGAGAGCTGGAGGCTTGTCGCTGGGCTAGGAGAAAGATGAAACAAAGAGAGGAGATAGAAATGCCACTTTGCCCAAAATGTTTAAAGGCTGAACTCGTGGAAGAGGAAGACCATCTGCGTTGCCCTAAGTGTGGGGCTATCCTCTATTGGGGTGGTGAGTCGGTGTATCCAAAAAGCGAAGAGGAATATATTCTATGGCAGTAGCCGGCTTTTTTTTTGGGGGGGTAGATTCTTGGGCTCATGCTCTCCTGCCGCAAAATAATACGGGGGGCAACTACAGTTGATGCCATCAACAACGACTAGTCTGCGGTTGTTCGGAACCAGTGGTATCCGGGGCATAGTCAACCGTGACCTCACTCTCGACTTGTGCCACGAAATTGCCCAAGCCATAGGTACAAGCCTTGCTCCCCAGGCTAGCGTCTGTCTGGCCAGTGACACCAGACAAAGTCGCGAATTAATCAAGGAAGCAGTCGCTTCCGGTCTTCTTTCCACAGGTACTAATGTAGTTGATTTAGGCATCCTACCGACGCCGGCCTTAGCCCTGCTCACCAGAGAAATGGGATTTGACACTGGAATTATGCTCACTGCCTCGCATAACCCGTCAGAGTATAACGGAATCAAGCTTTTCAATAAAGACGCTACGGGATATAGTCGCGCTCAGGAAATAGAGATAGAGGAGCTACACTTTGCCAGGAAATTTAGACGGGCAAGAACAGGCACGCTGACCGGTATGTCTGGCGCCAAAGACAGGTATCTCTCAGTCATCAAGGAGAGACTTCCCTCCTCCCCGATTAACTGCCAGTTAAAGTTAGTTGTTGACCCGGGCAACGGCGCTGCCTCTGGCTTTGCCAGTAATATCTTTGCCCAGATGGGACTGAATGTAATCCCACTAAACGACGAGCCCAATGGTCTTTTCCCGGGGCGAAATCCCGAGCCTGACGAGGACACACTCAGCGGAACAGTTGAGTTTCTGAGGCAACAGAATGCTGACCTGGCTATCTGCTTTGATGGTGATGCTGATAGAGTCGTCTTCTGCGATAAGGAAGGTTTTCTGGGATTTAATGAGATGATTGCCTTTATCTCAAGATTAGTGATCAGGAAAACGGGAAAGAAAAGAGTGGCTACTACAGTGGAAACGGGGAGGCTTCTTGACCTGGCATTAGCTGACCTGAGTGCCAAAGTGGTGAGAGGTCGGGTAGGCGATGTCAACGTGGCTTACCTGGCTCGAGAGCTTGATGCCGCCTTAGGAGTGGAACAGGTAGGCGTCTACATTCTTCCTGAACTGGGCTATTACCCGGATAGCATTTTTGCCGCACTTATCCTGTTAAGTCAGCTCAATGACGCCGGTGAAATTAGGCGATACTTCCAAGATATGCCCAAACTATTCTTTGAAAAGACAAAGGTTTCTTGCCCCAACGAGCTAAAAGAGGCAATTATGGCTCAAGTAAGAGACCCTTCGCTTGTCCCTTCGCTACGCTCAGGGCTTCGGCTCAGGATGACAGGCAAACAACCCAAGATAAACGCCATTGATGGCTTAAGACTGGAGTTTGCCGATTCCTGGATGCTTATCAGACCCAGCGGCACCGAGCCTGCCCTACGGGTCATCGCTGAATCAATGTCAAAAGCACAAACAGATAAGCTTATAGAGAAGGGAACGGAGATGGTTCAAAGTCTTCTTCTTTCCTCTCCCTTGACGGGAGAGGATTGAGGTGAGGGTGAAATGAAAGCCGTCTTTCTCTGCGGTGGCAGTGGTAAGAGAATGTTTCCCATCACAGAGGATAAGTTTCTCCTCGATTTTCTGGGGAAACCCCTGCTCCAGCACCAGATAGAAATGGCACAGGAGGCCGGCTTAAGGCATTTTGTCATCATTGCCAATCCAGGAAACATAGCAAGAATAGAGCAAATAACGAGAAAGATTTCTGGCAGCAAAGTTGACCTGGCCCTCCAGGATAAGCCTCTGGGCATTGCCGATGCCTTAAAAAGCGCCTCAGCTTTCCTTCAAGGACAGGTGCTGGTAATAAATCCCAATGACGTTTTCTCAAGCTCGGCATATAGCAAAATCATTGAAGCGGCTAGCAAAAACTCTGCCTCTTCTTATATACTGGGTTACCAGGTCAAGGAATACTTTCCCGGCGGCTACCTTGAGGTGGATTCCCAGGGTAATCTGAAACACATTGTGGAAAAACCCAGTCCAGGGGAGGAGCCCGGCGATCTGATAAATATCCTGGTTCATCTCCATAACAACCCCGAAAGACTTCTAACCTACATTGAAGCTGTCCACACTACCAAGGATGATGTCTATGAATGTGCTCTGGACAATATGGTCAAAGATGGGCACAAAACAAAAGTGATTCCCTATACGGATTTCTGGGCACCGGTAAAATATCCCTGGCATATCTTCAAAGTGGTGGAGTATTTCCTCGACAAAG
>PCSL01000005.1:2149-3475 GCA_002772325.1 Chloroflexi bacterium CG23_combo_of_CG06-09_8_20_14_all_45_10 | reverse complement strand
AGTGACAATGTCAGGGTGTTGGAAAATGCTGTTATCAGGGGGCCAGTGTATATTGGTCCTAACTCTGTCATTGGCAACAATGCCCTGGTGCGAGACCATAGCCATATTGGTGCTAACTGCGTTGTAGGCTACTCCACTGAGGTAAAACACTCCTACATTGGTGATAATTGCTGGTTTCACTCCAACTATATTGGCGACTCCATCATAGACGATAATTGCTCCTTTGGCAGCGGCGCGATAACAGCTAATTTCCGCCTTGATGAAGGGAAAATCTGCCTGGAAGTCGCTGGTAGCAAAATAGATACCGGGTATGATAAACTGGGTGCCATTATGGGCAAAGGCTGTCGCATTGGAGTGAATGTCAGCCTCATGCCGGGGGTAAGGATAGGGGCTAATTCCTTCGTCGGTCCCCAAGTATGTTTGGAGGAGGACATTGAGGCCAATAAAAAGATTCTACCTGAGCTCCGATACGAGATCTCAGACAACGAAACAAAGCTAACTCGAGAGAAGAGAGGCAAGCTACTGAGGAAACTAGAGCGTTAAACCTTATAAAGTGATACTAGGTGAAGGTATAAGATGCAAATAATACTTCCGGAGAGAATGGGAAAGAGGCTAAAGGAAGAGGCTAGGAAGCTGGAACTAACTGAAGATGAGCTTGTATTAAGAGTGCTTTCCGAATCTCTGAAGGAGCCTCTCGATCCTAAATCTAAAGCCAGTGTTCACTTAGCTTTATCAGATAAATACTTAAGGGACGCCGAGGAACTAATAAGGCAAAAAGATTATATTCAAGCTTCAGAAAAGGCATGGGGGGCGGCATCTCAATTGATCAAAGCTATCGCTGCGAATAGAGGGTCAGAATTAAGGAGTCATAGCGAATTGCATAAATTCGCCGCGAAATTGAGGGAGGAAACTAAGGACGAAGAAATAAGAAGGTTATGGCAAATTGCAACTTCATTGCACCAGAATTTCTATGAAAACTGGTTGCCCCAAGAGGTTGTTGAGGAGTCGGTTACAGATGTAAAGAGATTTGCCGAAAAGCTTAAGAAGCTTATTGCACGGAGGTAAAAATGTGTGGCATTATCGGTTATTGCGGTGAAAAGTCAGCAGCTCCGATTGTCTTTGAGGCACTGAAATGCCTGGAATACCGCGGCTATGACTCAGCGGGCATGGCTGCCCTGTACGATGGACAACTCTTGATTAGGAAGGATGTTGGCAAAATTGATGAGGTAAACCGTAAGCATAACCTGGAAGGTCTTCCCGGTAATATAGCTATTGGGCATACTCGCTGGGCGACTCATGGCGCTGTTACCCAGTTTAATGCTCACC
>PCSL01000005.1:173-2034 GCA_002772325.1 Chloroflexi bacterium CG23_combo_of_CG06-09_8_20_14_all_45_10 | reverse complement strand
TACCGAGGTTATCCCCCATCTCCTCGAAGATGAGCTAAGAAATGGCAGTCCGTCTCTGGAACAGGCTGTCTTGGCTATAGCTCCCAAGCTTGAAGGCTCCTACGCCTTCCTGGCTCTCTCCCTTGATGACCCGGGAAAAATTGTCGGCACCAGGAAAAACAATCCCCTAATTGTTGGCGTTGCTGACCACAGCTATTATATTAGTAGCGATGCTCTGGCTTTCTCCCGATATACCCATCAGCTAATGACCTTAGAGGATAGTGAGGTGGTGATGCTAAGCCCGCAGAAGCTTGACTTCTTCGATGCCATGGGAAATAAATTGACCAAGCAAAGTAGAAAGCTTGAGGAAAATTGGGCCGATAATCATAAAGATGGCTATCCCTTCTTTATGCTTAAAGAGATAATGGAGCAACCACATATGCTCGAGAAAACAATGCAGCAGGATGAGAAAAAATTCAACGAGATAGCCCTGGATATCTTAAGAGCCCGGCAAGTAATCATCACCGCTTGTGGCACCTCTCGTTACGCCGCTCTAGTAGGCAGATACCTTTTCTCTAAGGTGGGCAGAAAGTTCTCTGATGTGGTCATGGCTTCTGAGTTTACTTACTTTGCCGACTCCGTGGACAAAAACACTGTAGTCATAGCCGTGTCCCAGAGCGGCGAGACTGCTGATGTAATTGAAGGGGTAAAAGCAGCTAGAGCTGCTGGTGCTGAAATCATCTCCGTTGTCAACCGACCCAACTCCTTACTGGCTAACCTGAGCCACCGGGTTATTTACCTTAACTGCGGTCCCGAGGTAGGTGTAGCTGCTACCAAAACCTTCCTGTCCCAGCTAGCTGTGTTTTACCTTTTATCTTTCTCTATGGTTAACTCCTTTGATGAGGCACAGCGCCAGCTCAGCAATATATGCCACAAGGTAAGTGAAGCCCTGGATTGCAACAATGATAGAGTCATCAAGCTCAGCGAGCAGTTAAAAGACAAAAATGATTTCTATTACATCGCCAGAGGGATTAACTTCGCTATTGCCTCCGAGGGTGCCCTGAAGCTCAAGGAGATCTCCTACATTCATGCCGAAGGCATGCCTGCCGGGGAGCTCAAGCATGGCACTTTAGCTCTCATTGAGAAAGGGACGCCAGTGGTAGCTATCTGTCCGGCCGACTATACCTATAGTGCGACTCTGAGCAATGCCATGGAAGCCAGGTCCCGTGGAGCTTACATTATCGGCGTTTCTGACAAGGAGAGTGACATCTACGATTTCTGGATCAAGATTCCCCAGGTTGATGAGCTTTTGTACCCCATGGTTGCTGTAGTCCCCCTTCAGCTTCTGGCTTACCACTTGGCTATTACCAGAGGATGCGACCCAGACAGACCACGCAATCTGGCGAAATCGGTAACCGTGAAATAAAGGATCAAAATAAATGCTTTTATTTGCCCATGCAGGAATCACTTTAGGAGCAGGAATACTATTAGACAAGTTGCTTATTGGAAGCGAGCCTTTTAGTAGTCGCCTGATTTATCAGGCAAAATCGCCCAATAAATTGGGCAACTACTCTGCCCATGATTGCCCCTCAGCCAACCGAATATCTCTTTTTACCTCAGTGAAAAACCGTCTGGATTACAGGTTCCTACTGGTAGGCTCGCTCCTTCCTGACTTGATCGATAAACCCGTAGGAAATATTCTGTTTTATAGTACTTTCCAGAATAGTAGAATCTTCGGCCATACCCTCTGTTTCAATGTCTTACTGGCTATTCTGGGACTATATCTTTATAAGAGTCGAGAAAAGACCTGGCTTCTTGTCCTTTCTTTCGGTTCTGCTCTGCATCTTATTCAAGACGAGATTTGGCATGATCTTGAAACCTT
>PCSL01000005.1:0-147 GCA_002772325.1 Chloroflexi bacterium CG23_combo_of_CG06-09_8_20_14_all_45_10 | reverse complement strand
TTCCCAGGGTTGATACCACCAACTTCTTTGGCTGGTTGCCGGAGATGTTCCATGAACTGACCACAGATGTACGGGTCTATGTGCCTGAACTTATTGGGTTGGCCATTTTAGGCTGGTTCATGATAAGACTGATTCAAGAAAAACGGG
>PCSL01000016.1:9778-17161 GCA_002772325.1 Chloroflexi bacterium CG23_combo_of_CG06-09_8_20_14_all_45_10 | reverse complement strand
GGGCGACCAGCCTGGTTTTCCAAAATCCATTCTCTGGCAAAGCTGCCATCCTGAATCTCTGCTAGGATTTGCTCCATTTCCTCTTTGACTAAATCGTTAATAACCCGTGGCCCACGGGTATAATCACCATACTCAGCCGTGTCGCTTACAGAGTACCTCATGTAATTCAAGCCACCTTGGTACATGAGGTCAACAATAAGCTTCAGCTCATGGAAACACTCAAAGTAAGCGATCTCAGGCTGGTAGCCAGCCTCCACCAAAGTCTCGAAACCAGCTTTGACCAAGGAGGATACTCCTCCACAGAGTACCGTTTGCTCACCAAAAAGGTCAGTTTCAGTCTCTTCGGCAAAAGTTGTTTCCAGAACCCCAGCCCTGGTACAGCCGATACCTTTGGCATAAGCCAGAGCAATATCCTTTGCTTTACCTGAAACATCTTGATGAATAGCAATTAAAGCCGGAGGTCCTAAACCTTCGGTATAAAGTCGCCGTAATATATGCCCCGGACATTTAGGGGCTATCATGCTAACGTCAATGCTAGAAGGCGGCACAATTTGTGAATAGTGAATGTTAAAGCCGTGGGCGAACATCAAGGTTTTGCCTTTAGATAGTTCCTTCTCGATTGACTCATGGTAGATTAGTGGATGTAAATTATCTGGAGCAAGCATAACAATGATATCGGCATGCTTTGTTACTTCAGCGGCGTTTGTTACCTTAAAACCAGCGCTTTCTGCTGCTTTCCAGCCTGCACTATCTAAGGCTTCAGCAACAATAACTTGGCAGCCACTGTCCCTCAGATTCTGGGCATGGGCATGCCCCTGACTACCATAGCCGATAATGCCAATCGTTTTACCCTTGATTAAGTCCAGGTTGGAATCCTTGTCATAGTAAATTTTAGCCATAACACTCCCTCCTTCAGAGAAATCCTAATTTCTAATATCTAAATCCTAAACAAATCCATTTGAAATGCAAAAGGCAAAAATAAAAATGCAAAATGACAGAGCAAAAGTTAAAAAGTTTGCATTTTGAATTATCATTTTGACTTTTGACCTTTGATTTTTAATTTTCTATATTGCTTCGGATTTTCACTGGGTGCCTCCACGAGTTAGAGCAACCCTTCCTGTTCTGGTGACCTCTTTAATACCAAAGCTGCGGAGAAGTTCAAATAGCGACTCTACTTTATCCTCGTCGCCGGTGACTTCCACTGTTAGTGAATCCGAGGCAACATCAACTATATTGGCTCTAAAAATATCCACGATCTGTATAATCTCGCTTCTTGTTGCAGCAGTAGCATTGACTTTGATTAAGGCTAACTCCCTGGCTACTATATTTCCTTCGGTTATGTCAGTCACTTTAATCACATTGATTAGTTTGTCTAATTGCTTCCTAACTTGTTCCACCACTGCAGAATCACCACTGACAACAACAGTCATGCGAGATAATCCAGGCTGTTCACTATGTCCTACAGCAAGGCTTTGTATATTAAAGGCTCGGCGGCGAAAAAGGCTAGCTACTCTATTCAACACACCAGGCTTATCTTCTACTAAAGCTACTAGGGTATGTTTCGTATCAGACAATTTACTCCTTTTTCACCCTCACCTTATTCCTCTCCCTTCAAGGGAGAGGTTAGGTGAGGGCATTTCTGCCTTTGGCAGTTCTAAAGTTTCGGATAAACTTCCTCCCAGCGGTACCATAGGATAGACATTTTCCTCTGGCTCAACAACAAAGTCGATAAGAAAGGCCCCAGGGTAATCCATCGCTTTCTGTATAGCTGGAATTACCTCCTCCAGGCGTTTTACTCTTATTCCAGGGATATCGTAGGCTTCGGCAATCTTAACAAAATCCGGGTTCCAGAGTTTTGTATCAACATAGCGACGCTCATAAAATAACTCCTGCCACTGCCTTACCATCCCCAAATAGCCATTATTAATAATCGCTATTTTTATAGCAATTTTCTCCTGCGTTATGGTAGCTAATTCTTGAATAGTCATCTGAAAGCCACCGTCGCCAGCGATGCACCATACCATCTCCCCAGGGCACCCCACTTTAGCCCCTATAGCGGCTGGAAGCTCAAATCCCATAGTGCCTAGGCCGCCCGAGGAAATAAGGCTGTCAGGTTTAGTATAAACGAAGTGTTGTGCGGCCCACATTTGATTCTGCCCTATCCCAGTAACTACAATGGCATTTCCTTGGGTGGCTTCATAGATCTGGCGAATAACATATTGAGGTAAAAGCTCGTCATTTCGCTTAATATCCGGCGATGGATGCTCATACCTCCATTGATCTAGCTGAGAGAGCCAATCCAAATGGTCTCTGAAGTCAATTTCCTTATTAATAGCTTTTAATACATTTTTAACATCACCAACTATGGGCACATCTACCCTCACATTCTTTCCTATCTCTGCCGGGTCAATATCAATATGAACAATATGGGCATTAGGAGCAAAACCGCTGGTATTTGCCGTAGCCCGATCATCAAATCTCATGCCAATGGCGATAATAAGGTCAGCACTTTGCACTGCCATGTTGGCATAAGTCATACCATGTATCCCCATCATGCCGAGGCTAAGAACATGGTTTTGGGGGAAAGAACCAAGGCCAAGGAGTGTATTAACCACTGGTATTTGTGCCTTCTCAGCTAATTCCTTGAGCTCATCATAAGCCTGGGAAATAATTATTCCTCTGCCGGCAACAATAAGGGGTCTTTCGGCTTCATTAATGAGCCCGGCTGCTCTTTTAACCTGAACTGAATGGCCTCGGGAGATAAACTTGTAGCCTGGCAAATCAACTTTCTCAGGATAAACAAATTCTACTTCCTCTTGCTGCACATCTTTTGGTATATCAATAAGCACGGGGCCTGGCCTCCCTGTCTGAGCAATATAAAAAGCCTCCTTAACTGTCCTTGCTAGTTCGATGGCATCAGAAACAAAATAATTATGCTTGGTGATGGGGAGTGTAATGCCGGTAATATCTGCCTCTTGGAAGGCATCCTTGCCAATAAAGGGCCTGGCTACCTGGCCAGTTATAGCTACCATAGGAGAGGAGTCCATAAAAGCATTGGCAATACCAGTTACCAAATTAGTAGCTCCCGGGCCCGAAGTAGCTATACATACACCTGCTTTATGGGTAGCGCGAGCATAACCATCAGCAGCATGGGCTGCCCCTTGCTCATGGCGAACCAGTATATGCCGAAGTTGAGGATATTGAGGAAAGGTATCATATATGGGCAAAACAGCTCCGCCAAGGATACCAAAAATAACTTCTACTCCCTCTTTAATTAAGCTTTCACACAAAATCTGAGCGCCAGTCTTCTTCATAATAGCTCCTCTTAGTCAGCAAACACCGCTCCAGTGCTGGCTGAGGTCACCTTATCAGCATAGCGTTTAAGATAGCCAGTTTTAGCCTTTGGTTCAAAAGGAGGCAATAAGTTTAATCGCTGCTCTATCTCCTTTTGCGTTAATTCTACCTCTAATTTGTGGTTAGGTATATCTATTTTGACAATATCGCCGTCTTTCACAGCAGCTATAGGCCCTCCCGCTGCTGCCTCTGGTGAGACATGGCCGATGGCGGCACCCCTTGTTGCTCCAGAGAAGCGACCGTCGGTAATCAGAGCTACCTTACCATCCATACCCATGCCACTGAGAAGAGAAGTTGGCGTCAGCATTTCACGCATCCCAGGTCCCCCTTTTGGTCCCTCATAGCGAATAATAATTACCTCCCCAGATTTGAATTCCCCTTTTATTATTGCTGTAGTAGCTGCTTCTTCACTATCGAAGACCCGTGCTGGGCCCTGATGGACCAGCATCTCGGGAGCTACTGCAGCGCTTTTCACCACTGCACCTTCAGGCGCTAGATTGCCAAATAATATACCAATACCACCGGTAATGCTATAGGGATTAGATAGACTACGAATTACCTCTCTATTCTTAACTTTAGCTTCCTTTATCGTCTCGCCCACTGGTTTCCCTAACACTGTCTGTGCCTCAAGATTTAGCAATTGGCATATCTCCTGCATCACTGCTGGAATGCCACCAGCTAAGTCTAAATCTTCAATGTGATAATCGCTTGCCGGGCTTAATTTACATATATGGGGAATACGCTGGCTAATTTCACTTACCAAAGACAAAGGGAAGGTAATACCTGCCTCATGAGCTATGGCCATAAGGTGCAATGTAGAATTAGTGCTGCCACCCAAAGCCATATCTACAGCGAAGGCATTATAAATGGAATCTCTGGTAATGACGTCTTTAGGCCGAATATTCTTAGCCAATACATCCATAACTTGCTGGCCGGCTTGATAGGCTAATTGGGTTCGCCGTGCTTGTACCGCCGGTATTGTCCCATTACCAGGTAAGGCCATACCCAAAGCTTCAGTAAGGCAATTCATAGTATTAGCGGTAAACATGCCAGCACAGCTGCCACAGCCAGGACAAGCAACTCTCTCTAATTCCGCCAGCTCAGTCTCCGACATGTTTCCCCTGATAGTCTCGCCCACCGCTTGGAAAACTGAGCTAAGGTCGACTGACTTCGCTTGATTACCCTGATAAAACTTTCCCGCCATCATAGGGCCACCACTTACAAATACGCCAGGCAAGTTAAGTCTCACCGCAGCCATCAACATTCCTGGTATTACCTTGTCACAATTGGGGATAAAAACTAAACCATCAAAAGCATGAGCCTCAGCCAGAATCTCAACAGAGTCAGCAATAAGTTCTCGGCTGGGCAGACTATACCTCATTCCTGGGTGATTCATGGCAATACCATCACAAACAACTATAGTATTAACTTCAAAAGGCACTCCTCCTCGACTGCGGATTCCCTCCTTTACTGCCCGGGCAATAGACTGCAAATGAATATGCCCAGGGACAACTTCACTGAAGCTATTAATCACCCCAATAAAAGGTTTATCCCAATCGTCTGGAGCGCAACCTACAGCATGAAGTAATGACCTATGAGGGGACCGCTCGATACCTTTCTTGACAACATCGCTTCTCATCAGCTTCTCCTTTAACTTAAAAAGTGGAAACTACCACAAATAGCTAGCAGGGTCAAACTGCTTCCAGAGCTTTTATTTTATTTAATCTCAGGATATGCCTGCCGCCTTCAAAATTGGTGGATAGGTAGGTCCTAACAATTTCCAAAGCTAAATCAACATCTACATTCTCAGCTCCGAGGCACAGGATATTGGCATCATTGTCTTGACGGGCTCGTTGTGCCGTAAAGGTGTCATGGCATAAAGCTGCTCTTATGCCCTTTATTTTGTTAGCTGCCATACTCATGCCTATGCCAGTGCTGCATATTAGAATGCCTTGGTCAAAGTCACCCGAAATCACTGCTTCGCCTACTTTTTGAGCAATATCGGGATAGTCTACCGACTCAATGTTATAGCAGCCAAAATCATGATAGTCATGATTTAGCTTTGGCAGAAATTCCATAATCGCCTGTTTTATTCTGAAGCCGCGATGGTCACAACCTAAAGCGATATGCATGACCTTTTGCCTCACAATATTCTTTATAGGCTTTATCAATTTCATGTGTGGATATAATACCTTGACGCAAAATCGTAGGCACTTCGCCTGTGACATCTACTATAGTTGATTCACTGCCACCAGGGCACTTGCCACCATCAATGATAAGGTCAACTTTATCTCCTAACTGTTGCCCAACCTCATCAGCAATCAAAATGCTTGGCTTGCCACTGATATTGGCGCTAGTCCCAATTATTGGGTTTCCCAAGCTTTGGATAAGGGCTAGAGGAATGGGATGGTTAGGGACACGCACTGCTATAGTAGATTGGCTAGTAAGATAAGTAGGCAACGAAGCTGCTTTAGGCAAAAGCAAAGTTAAGCCTCCCGGCCAAAAGTATCGTGCTAGGAACCAAGCAAGCTCAGGTATCTGCTCAGCTACGGTGCTTACTTGAGATATATCAGCAAGGAGCAAGGGAAAGGATAAATGCCTGGGGCGTTTTTTTACTGCGTAAATTCTCTCTACCGCCTTATGGTTGAAGGCATCAGCTCCTAACCCGTAAACTGTATCAGTAGGAAAAGCAATTATCCCACCCTTTTTAAGTATTTGAACTGCTTTCCTCACCTGTTCTTGCAAGGCATTCATGAGAGTATTTACCAACCTTACTTGTAGGCCCTGAGCCTTTCGCTTCCTGTCATTCTGAGGGAGGAAAGCGACCGAAGAATCTCATAGCGCTCAGGGCAGGCTCAGCGAAAAATCTAGAGCCCCTTCACTTCATTCAGGGTGACAACGAATACCGGCATTCATCGCCTTGACGCTAGTATAGCACAGTGATAATCTAGCATAACATTATCAGCGTAACTCTGAAATGGAAAACGAACTGCAAAGCCACCGGGTCTCTGCTAGCGATGACATCGAAGTCTCTACTTACCTAGAGATCGCCAAAGAATTGCGCGGTGAGCAACCAACATTTGAGCCTAAGGCGCTGCCGCCGGGTGAAAAAGAAACCATAGTGGTGATTGATTTTGGCGCTCAGTATAATATGCTCATTGTCAGGCGAGTGCGAGAATGCCATGTTTACTGCGAGCTTGTGCCCTATGATACCCCCTGGGAGAAAATAGCTACTCTTAACCCCAAAGGTTTTATCCTTTCCGGAGGCCCAGCTAGTGTCTATGCTCTTGGGGCTCCTTTGGCTCCAACATATATTTATGAGAAACACCTGCCGGTAATAGGCATTTGCTATGGCATGCAGGTCATTGCCTATCAACTAGGTGGTCAAGTATCTCCAGGTGAAAAGCATGAATATGGTCATGCTATCCTACACATAAGTACTGAAGACTCTCCTCTTTTCGCTGGCCTCCCTACATCTCTTCCTGTGTGGATGAGCCATGGTGACCAAATAATAGAGATGCCTCCCGGCTTCAAGGCTTTAGCTTACACCGAAAATTCGCCCATCGCCGTTATGGGCAGTGATAAGGGCATTTTTGGACTCCAGTTTCATCCTGAAGTGGCTCATACGCCACAAGGGAAAAGCATATTTCAGAACTTTGTCTATCGAATATGTGGCTGTCAAGGCAATTGGACCCCTACTAGATTCATAGCTGAGAGCATAGACAAGATTAAGAAACAAGTGGGCGCTGGTAGGGCTATCTGCGCCCTTTCCGGTGGTGTTGATTCGGCAGTAACCGCTACTCTTGTTCACCGCGCTATTGGTGACAATTTGACTTGTTTATTTATCAATAATGGCTTGCTACGTCGCGAGGAGCCAGAGAGAGTGCTTAATACTTTCCAGCGCAATCTCAAAATGGATATAGTTCATGTAGATGCCAGCGAAAGATTTCTGGAGCGACTTCGCGGGGTAATTGACCCGGAGATGAAGCGGCACCTGATAGGGGAGGTATTCATCCGGGTTTTTGAGGA
>PCSL01000016.1:4573-9770 GCA_002772325.1 Chloroflexi bacterium CG23_combo_of_CG06-09_8_20_14_all_45_10 | reverse complement strand
CTAAACTGGGCCTGTTTGATTTTCTGGCTCAAGGAACTCTCTACCCCGACGTGATCGAAAGCAGCACTGCTATTGAAACTAAGGTCTCAACCAAAATAAAAAGTCATCACAACGTTGGTGGCTTGCCAGCTAAAATGAAGTTTAACCTTATTGAGCCATTGAGGTATCTGTTTAAGGACGAAGTTCGCGAGGTAGGACTAGCTTTAGGCCTACCCGAAGACATGATTTGGCGGCAACCATTCCCGGGACCGGGGTTAGCTATCCGCATCATTGGCGAAGTGACCAAAGAACGGTTGGAGATACTTCGTGCCGCTGATTGGATTGTGATGAACGAGATCAAAAAGGCTAAACTTTATCGTCAGCTATGGCAGAGTTTTGCTGTGCTTACTGGTGTCAAAAGCGTTGGCGTGATGGGCGATCATAGAACCTACGGCTATCTAATAGCAGTTAGGGCAATAAATAGTGAGGATGCCATGACTGCTGATTGGGCGAGGTTGCCTTATGACCTCCTGGCTAGAATATCAGACCGCATAGTTAATGAAGTCCCCAATGTCAATAGAGTAGTTTATGATGTCACCAGCAAGCCACCGGCAACTATAGAATGGGAGTAACTGTTCACTTTAGTGTCATTCTGAGGGGTGAGCCGAAGCCCTGAGCTTTAGCGAAGGGGCAACGACCGAAGAATCTTAGAGACCCTTCGCTTCGCTCAGGATGACACAGGGTGGCTGAACACTTACGAGTGGGAATAAAATAAGATTAAAAAGGAGGAGAAAAAGATGAATTGCCCCTTTGAAGAGAGAGAAGAAGAACAACTGACTTTAGAAGAGGATTTGGAGATGCTTCGCGAGGATTTGATAGGCGAACTGCAAGCTATAAACCAATATCAGGAGCACATAGAGAGCCTGGAAAGTGAAGAGGCTGTGACTACATTGGAACACATCATTGAAGATGAGAAAGAACATGTTGCCGAGTTGGTTAAATTGATTCAGAGCCTCGACCCTGTTCAGGCTGAGAAATTTAAGAAAGAGATTTTGTAGAATGTGATGGCGAATAGACCGAAACTAAAGGGGTGGGGAAAAAGAGCCAAGCATTAAGAATAGGAAGTAACAACCATTGAAAGTGATGGTGATTGGCGGAGGGGCAAGGGAACATACCTTGGTGTGGAAACTAGCCCAAAGCCCCAAAGCTGAGAGGGTTTTTGTCGCTCCAGGAAATGCTGGCACTGCGCTTATAGGTGAAAATTTAAGCATTCAGCCTACGGATGCGGAATCGCTGGGCAAGGTAGCTAAAGATAAAGGCGTTGATCTTGTTGTCGTTGGTCCTGAAGTGCCATTGGCTTTAGGTATAGTGGATTATTTTGATAGCCTGAATATCCCCGTTTTTGGCCCCACCAAAGCAGCAGCTCAAATAGAGTCAAGCAAAGTTTTCGCTAGAAACTTGATGGAGAAATATGGCATTCCCTGTCCCAAAGGAGCAATTTTCTCCTCTTATTCTGAAGCTCATGAATATCTTAAGCGACAACAACCACCAATTGTCATCAAGGCAGATGGATTAGCTGCTGGTAAAGGCACAATTATAGCCAGCTCCTTGCCAGAAGCTAACAAGGCTCTCAGTGATATTATGGAGGCGAAAATCTTTGGCTCAGCGGGAGATAAAGTCATAATTGACGAATATGTTACCGGCAAAGAGGTAAGTCTGATAGCTTTCACTGATGGCAAAATAATCTCGCCCATGGTTCCCGCCTGTGATTACAAGAAAATCTGGGACAATGATCAAGGACCTAATACCGGTGGTATGGGAAGCTATAGCCCGCCAGGATTTTTCCCCGCTGAACTAGTAGAGAAGGCTACTAATACTATTTTATTGCCGGCAGTAAAAGCGATGGCTAGCGAAGGAGCAACCTACAAAGGGGTAATCTACGCCGGGTTAATGGTCACCAACAAGGAGGAATTATCTGTGTTAGAATTTAATGCTCGCTTTGGCGACCCAGAAACTCAAGCTGTTTTACCTCTTCTCCAAAGTGACCTGGTGGATATACTCTTGGCTGTGATTCAAGGTAATCTTGACCAGGTAAAAATACAGTGGAGTCGTGATGCTTGTGTGGGAGTAGTTATGGCTTCCGCGGGCTATCCTGGAAAGTATAAAACAGGCTTCCCGATAAAAGGTTTGGACAAGGTGGATAAAGATTTGTTGATTTTTCATGCTGGAACTAAATTGGGCGATGATGGGACAATATATACCAACGGTGGGCGGGTGCTTACTGCAGTAGGCACTGGTGAAAACATGGCTGAAGCTCGGAAGAAAGTTTATCGCAACTTAGCTAATATTTATTTTGAGGGCTGCCATTATCGCAAAGATATTGCTCTCAGGGAGATAATTTAAATGGCAAAAGTAGGCATCGTCATGGGCAGCAAAACGGATAGGGACATAGTCAAGCCAGCAATGGACATGCTAGAGCAGCTAGGCATTGATTATGAAGTTTCTATTATCTCAGCTCATAGAAACCCAGAGAAACTAAGGGAATACGGTCTGAAAGCAGAGGAGCGCGGTTTTGAGGTTATCATTGCTGCTGCTGGCGGGGCTGCTCACCTCCCTGGCATTCTAGCTAGCTGGACAACGCTGCCCGTAATTGGCATTCCTTTGCCTACTACTGAACTGAAGGGGGTAGATGCTTTGCTCTCTATAGCTCAGATGCCTGCCGGAGTGCCAGTAGCCTGTGTGGGCATCGGCACAAGCGGTGCCAAAAATGCTGCCTTGCTTGCCGCTCAGATTTTAGGTATAAAGCACGAAGAAGTAAAAGAAGCCTATCAAAGATATAAAGCGGAGCTGGCGGAGAAATAATATGATTGAGCGCTATTCCAGACCCCGGATGAAAAAGATATGGTCAGAGGAGAATAAGTTCGACCAATGGCTTAAGGTGGAAATAGCCGTTTGTGAAGCTTGGGCGGAACTGGGCAAGATCCCCGGAGAAGCCATACCTAAGATAAAGAAAGCTAACTATAACCTGGATCGTATCGCTGAATCACTCAAAGTGACTCATCATGATATGACCGCTTTTCTTAATTCGGTGGCTGAAAGCCTTGGTGAAGAGTCTCGCTTCATCCATCTCGGGCTTACCTCCTCAGACGTTATGGATACCGCTTTAGGCCTCCAATTAACAGAAGCAGCTAATATCCTGTCACAGGATATTAGCGACCTTATTTCCACCCTGGAGAATAAAGCCATAGAACATAAATACACCATTATGATGGGGCGAACCCACGGCGTTCATGCTGAGCCGATTACCTTTGGTTTAAAGCTAGCCTTATGGACTGAAGAGATGAAGCGTAATGCCCAGAGGTTAGCTGAGGCTAAGAAAGCTATCTCTGTAGGGAAGATATCCGGAGCAGTAGGCACCTACGCCACTGTACCTCCCCAGGTTGAAGAAAGAGCTTGTGCCAAATTAGGTCTTGCTCCAGCCCCCATATCAAGTCAGATAATCCAGCGTGACCGCCATGCCCAATTTATAACTACTCTAGCCATAATTGCTAGCTCCCTGGAAAAATTTGCCACCGAGGTCAGGAGTCTTCAGAGAACTGAAATTCTCGAGGTTGAGGAACCCTTCCAAGCCGGACAGACAGGCTCCTCGGCGATGCCTCATAAAAGAAATCCCGAGCTTTGCGAGCGCATCTGCGGACTTGCTAGATTGATAAGGGGGCATGCTTTGACCTCGCTGGAAAACATTGCTTTATGGCATGAGCGAGATATCAGCCATTCCTCCACAGAGCGTATTATTCTGCCTGACTCTTGCTTAGTAATGGACTATATATTGTCTCTGTTTTCCTCAATAATGAAAGGGCTTGAGGTTTATCCCAAGAACATGCGGCGTAACCTTGAGCTTACTCAGGGGTTAATCTTCTCTCAAAGAGTGCTCCTAGCACTAATAGATAAAGGTGTAAGTCGAGAAAAGGCCTATAAGATAGTGCAAGGCAATGCTATGAAAGCCTGGCAAGAAAAGAGGAGCTTTTTATCCCTGCTTGAGGCAGATACAGAAATAACAGCTTACTTATCTAAATTTGAGCTAGAATCCTTGTTCGACTATGATTATTACCTGAAGTATGTAGATAATATCTTTGAACGATTGGGGCTAACCGAGTTAAAAGAGGTCGAGCAACCCGAAGTGGAAAGGTTAGCCCCAGAGGCGCTTTAGCACAGTTGGAAATGTCTGTTTTATTACAAACTGACTTACCTCTTCCCTTATTCCGCCGCGGCAAGGTAAGAGATGTCTATGACTTAGATGACAAACTTCTTATAGTGGCTACTGACCGCATCTCAGCCTTTGATTTTGTCCTGCCTTGTGGCGTCCCCAACAAAGGGAAAGTTCTTAATCATCTCTCTGCTTTCTGGTTTGAGAAAACAGCCCATATTGTGCCCAATCATCTCATCAAGGTAATTGATAGCTTGGACGCGCTCCGGGACGTCATTGCGAGGAGCGAAGCGACGAAGCAATCTCAAAGGGAAGGAGATTCCTCGCTTACGCTCGGAACAAGCCTTATTGGCCGCTCCATGCTTGTGGCTAAAGCTGAGCGTATTCCTGTAGAATGTGTTGTTCGAGGTTACTTATCTGGCTCAGCTTGGGCAGAGTATAAGAAAACAGGTACTGCTGGCGATATTCGCTTACCAGCCGGTATGAAGGAAAGCCAAGAATTGTCTCACCCTATCTTTACTCCTACTACCAAAGGAGAGGCAGAGCATGACCGTCCTTTAACTAATCAAGATATAAGGAACCTTGAGGAAACATCATTGCAGGCGGGGCGAGGCAAGCTCAATTTGATTAAGGAACTGGAGGAGAAAAGCTTGCTCATTTACCACTACGCACGAGATTATGCTAAAAACAAGGGCATCATGATTGCCGACACTAAGTTTGAGTTTGGCTTTGTCAATGGTGAACTAACGCTTATTGACGAGCTATTAACGCCGGACTCGAGTCGCTTTTGGGATGCTAGTCAATACGAAGTTGGCCATTCACAACCCAGCTTTGACAAACAACCAGTTCGTGATTGGCTTTTAGCTTCAGGATGGAACAGAGAGCCACCGGCGCCTATGTTGCCATTGGAGGTAATTGAGGCTACCACACAGCTGTATAACAGAATCTATCAGTTGTTTACTGGAAAATGTGTCTAGCTTATAGTCATTTGCATAAATTTGTATATTTACA
>PCSL01000016.1:3164-4532 GCA_002772325.1 Chloroflexi bacterium CG23_combo_of_CG06-09_8_20_14_all_45_10 | reverse complement strand
TCTCAAATGTTCAAAACTGTTTTGGATTTTGAATTTTGGTCATTTGAATTTGTTTAGGATTTAGAGCTTAGGATTTTAAAGATTTATGCGGTTAACTATAGGTATGTTAAGTCATAGTGATGAGGGAATAAAAACATCAAAGTTCGATAACAATATCGCTGTGGTGTTTACCACAGCTTATTCAATAAGCTCGATACCAGGTTTCATTTACTTCACTGGCTTTAAGCTTTGTATACCAAGGAGTCCCATAGGTATTGGCTAATTCAGTTAAGCTTTGCAGCCTCCCAATTACAGTATTTTCTAAAAATGCCATTCTTTTCTTTCGGGAGCTAATTTGAGTGGCCTCTTGCCATAAGGCACGCCCAGCTAGGAAACCTGAAGCTCCCGCCTGGCAAGCTATCTCAACCTCCTGGTAAAAAAGCTCGAAATTCACGCCGGCACTCAGGATAACCCAAGGAACTTGGCTTGCCTCATTAAGTTGATGACAAAAATCTAACAACCGGCCTTTATCCTTTTCATATTCAAGGTCAGATGGAAATTCGGACTTAAGCACATCAATGGGGAAGGCTGTGATTTGCTTGGCTGTTTCAATAACTAACCGCGGCTTTATCCTGGCGAAGTTTTGAGGATTGGCCTCTGCTTTCCCTACTTTATAGCTCACGGGCTCAACTACGAAGGGCATGTCTTCTACCAGACAATCGCCAGCTAGCTTCAGCACAGTATCCAGTTGTCTTCTAGCAACATCAATGTCGGGGCGATAATAGAGTAAAAGCTTTGCCCCTGTGGCTCCCATTTTCTTTATCTTTTTAACGTTCCAATCAGGCAATAAATCAGTGACTCTTGCCTCCGCTTCGCCTGAATAACCAGTCTCCTCTAAACTTACCAGCAATCCAGTGTCCCTGGGCAGAATGCCAGCAGCAATTGCCTGACCAGCCCCATAAACGGGATCCAGGAGGATAGCACTAGCATGAGGGGCTAAGGCTCGGCATAGATCTAACTTAAAATCCACCATTGTCTGATAACCAATGCTCTCAAGATGCTTTTCACCAAGCATTCTCATCAGTGAACCCCTATGGTCAAGGGCACACATCGCCATGATACCTTTTCCATTAGCTAACTGCTGCAAACCCTTTATCTTGCCTATAGATAGTTTTTTCATATTCTTAAGTGGCTAATACCTTCACTAATTGTAGCAAGTTATTATCTAATTCCTTTCTCTTCTCCCATGTTTCTCTTAATGGCGTAAAAGTTATCTTTCCTTTTAATTCTCCCACCATATAGCCCGTCTTGCCATTAGCCAGAGCGTCAATAGCAGCCGCTCCTAATTTGCTAGCCAAAATCCTGTCCCTGGCCGTTGGTGAGCCACCT
>PCSL01000016.1:0-3121 GCA_002772325.1 Chloroflexi bacterium CG23_combo_of_CG06-09_8_20_14_all_45_10 | reverse complement strand
TCTCCTTCAGCAACTACTATGATGCTGCATTTTTTGCCCCTCTCAAAACTACGCTTTATGTCAAGACAAAGCTCTTCTATCTTTGTCTCAGTTTCCGGGATCAGGATATTCTCAGCTCCACCAGCAATTCCTACATCTAAGGCGATGAAACCTCTATCTCTTCCCATAACCTCAATGAAAAAGGGGCGCTGCAGGGATCCTGCGGTGTCTCTAATCTTATCTATGGCGCTTAGAGCTGTATTTATCGCCGTATCAAAACCAATAGCGTAGTCTGTGCCATAGACATCGTTATCTATGGTGCCCGGAATGCCGATTACTTTTATTCCTCCCACCTCAGCTAAGGCTAATGCACCACGAAAGGTGCCATCCCCACCTATGGTTATTAAGCCCTCAATGCCTTCCTGTTGTAAAATTGCAACTGCCTTCTTTAAGCCTTCCGCTGTTTTCATCTCTTCACAGCGAGCAGTCTCAAGGATAGTGCCACCACGCTGGATGATATTAGCCACCGCCCTAGCATCCAATCCCACCAAGTCGCCTTCCAACAGGCCGGCATAGCCTCGCCGAATCCCTACTACCTCTAGTTTATGTTTAACCCCGCAACGGACAACCGCTCTGATGCAAGCATTCATCCCAGGAGCATCACCACCACTGGTTAAGACACCAATCTTCTTCGATTTCATTTGCTTATCCTCTATTGTTACTCAGCGCCCTACCGGTCACCCAGCAATTATAACATATCCAATAGCTAGTTTGGCTGAGTAGCTCAATTATAGTAAAATATGATTAAAGTCAATAAAGCTGATATGGAGCAAGGAAAGTTTATGCAATCTTATAAAGGAGAAATTCTCTGACTATCACCTCATAGTCGTCTCTAATCGTGAGCCATATATTCATAATTATGTCGGTGGTAAGATTAAATGTGAAGTTGCGGTTGGAGGTGTAACCACAGCATTAGATTCCGTAATGTGTGCTACAGGTGGCCTCTGGATTGCGTGTGGGAGTAGCAAGGCTGATAGGAAGACAGTAGACTTAAATAATAAGGTAATGATCCCCCCTGAAGAGCCACTTTATACTCTGAAGCGAGTGTGGCTGACTAAGAAGGAGATAAATGGCTATTATTATGGCTTCTCAAATCAGGCACTTTGGCCTCTATGCCATTCTACTTATGTTCAGCCTATGTTTGATGAATCGCAATGGAGCACTTATAAGAGGGTAAATAATATTTTTGCCCAAAGTGTACTGGAGGAGATAGGAAACAGAAGGGCGTTGGTTTTCATCCAGGATTATCATTTTGCTCTACTACCGCGTTTGATAAAAGAAGCTAGGCCGGAGACTACAGTAGCACAGTTTTGGCATATCCCTTGGCCTAGACAACAAGTTTTTAGTACCTGCCCCTGGCAGGGGGAAATATTAGATGGCCTTTTGGGGAATGACCTTTTAGGCTTTCACACAGTACGCCACTGCCGTAACTTTCTTACCACAGTAAACAGAGTCACCAAGGCCAGGGTTAACTATGAAAAGGCAGAGGTGATCTTGGATGAAAAGGAAACGGCGGTATGTCACTTCCCTATAAGTGTAGATTTTGAACAACTCTCCCAAGATGCCCAGAAGGGTAAAGTTAAACGAGAAATAAAACGGTTGAAGCATAACCTAGCATTAGAAGGTAAATCTATAGCCATTAGTATAGACAGGCTGGATTATACTAAAGGAATTCCTCAAAGGCTGATGGCTATAGAGCGTTTTCTAGACAACTGGCCAGAGTATAAGGGGAAAACGGTCTTTATAGAAGCGCAGGTGCCCAGCCGTACCCAAATCTCAAGCTATAGAAAACTAGGAGAGGATGTAGATGCACTGGTGGCCAAGATAAACCAGAAACATGCTTTGGGGGCTTGGAAGCCCATAATCACTCTAGTTGGACCTTCACCTCCCAATACATTGGCAGCTCTAAGATGCATGGCGGATTTATGCATAGTGAGTTCGCTACATGATGGGATGAACTTAGTGGCCAAGGAGTTCGTTGCCAGCAAGTGTGACAACGATGGCACTTTAATATTAAGCTCATCCACTGGGGCTGCCAGAGAGCTTGACGATGCTTTATTAATAAATCCTCTTGCCATTGACCAATTTGCTGCATCAATTAAGGAAGCTCTGGATATGCCTAAATCAGAAAGGCGCAGACGGATGAGAAGAAAAAGAGGCATAGTTAGGAAGAGCAATATCTATAAATGGGCAGCCGATATTTTCTCGCAGCTAGCAAAATTATCGTAGCTACAAACATGGCATGAAACATCTCCTCTCTTGCTGGAATGCTGTTGCTGTCAGGATCAGGGAAGCAAAGCACATATTACTGCTGACTGATTATGATGGTACCTTAACCCCCATCGTAGAAAGGCCTGAATTAGCCCACTTATCACCAGAGATGAAAGAGTACCTGCAAGGTCTGGCTAACAATCCCCGCCTGACTTTAGGAATTATAAGTGGCAGAACCATGGAAGATCTGCAACAAAGAGTAGGTATCAAGGACATTATCTATGCTGCGAACCATGGTTTGGAGATAGAAGGACCAAGTATTAGTTTTGTTAATCCGGCCGCTAAGCAGGCAATCCCTTTGCTACGTTCTTTATGTCAAGATATTAGTAAAGCTATAGCGGGCATTAAAGGAGCTAGAATAGATAATAAAGAGCTAACATTAAGCCTGCACTATCGACTGGTAGATGAATCACAGCTAGATGAATTGAACAAGATTTTCACTGAAATCGTTAAAACTTTTCTCGCTTCAGGTCAAATAAGAATCACTCCCAGCAAAAAGGCATACGATATAAGGCCAGCAGCAGATTGGGATAAAGGTAAAGCAGTAGAGTTCATCGCTCAAAAACTTACTGGTGAGGATAAGCCATTGATGCTATTCCTTGGCGATGATGTAACCGATTACGATGGTTTTCGCACAGTAGATATGAATGGCGGGATTTCCATTTTCGTAGGCGAAGAGACTACTAAGCCTCCAGCCCAGTATTTCCTGTATTCACCGAGAGAGGTGTATCAATTTCTTGGGATGTTAGGAGAGGTCTTTAGCTCTCAATGACCTGTTTCGTGCTGGGGATTCTGCCTAAGATTCGCTTAT
>PCSL01000043.1:3533-6261 GCA_002772325.1 Chloroflexi bacterium CG23_combo_of_CG06-09_8_20_14_all_45_10 | reverse complement strand
TCTCTTTCGCCTTGTTTATCTTTCCCTTGAGGACAACTGCGATGTCTATATCTGAATCTTGAGTGGGCGTATTTCTGGCAAAGGAACCGTAGAGGATGACATCCTCAAGACGATTACCGTAAATCCTTTCAAGAATTTCCTTTATGCGCGGTAGAATGTACTCTATGTCTTTTATCGCTCTTTTAGCTTGCATTTCATCACCATATTCAAAGTTTCTCTCTTTTGCTCTTCGTATTATATACCAACTTTGGCGGAGAGGGTGGGATTCGAACCCACGGTCGCCAGAGGCGACACGCGCTCTCCAGGCGCGCCTGATAGGCCACTCCAGCACCTCTCCAGCTATATGTTGTTTAGGTGTTATTTGGCTCTAGCTCCTTTATGATTCCACTTACCTTTACTTTTAAGGCAGGTATGTCTTGCTTCACTGTATTCCAAACGGCGTCTATGTCCACGCCAAAATAATCATGGATAAGCTTGTCTCTCGTTCCTGCCATCTTCTTCCAAGGTATATCTGGATATTTTCCCTTGAATTCTTGAGTTAACCTCTTAGTAGCCTCTCCTATTATTTCAATCTCTCTCATCACACCAGCTTGAACCAAATTACTATCCATAAAATCTTTATATTTTACTTCCTTGGTGTATTCTTCGATTCGATTTATAGCATCTAAAATATGCCTTAGATATACATAATTGTCCTTCCTCATTCGTGAATGACCACCATTTCTTTCTTTATCCTGTCAACTAAATAGGGGCTTATGGATTTTTGGGTTAGCAAATCCACCTTTATACTTAACGCTTCAGATAGTTCCTGTTCTATTCCTACAATATCAAGAAGAGTTTTCCCTTCCGAAAATTCAACAATAATATCTATATCACTTTCTGGATTTGCTTCACCTCTGGCATAAGATCCAAAAATACTTATTTTCTTTGCTCCATAGCTTGCGAGGATTGAAGTCACTTTTTTAAATATTATATTTGCTGTAATTTCGCCTTTGTTCATCTTTTCCTCTGTCCCAAGGTTTCTCCTTCTGTGTAGATAGAGTATCCTAGAGCCCTTGCCTCGTATCCTCCCTCCGCTGATTCTTCAACAAGAAAGATTGTTTCTTTATCCACCTTCACCTACCTCCTTAATTCCCTAAGTTGGCGGAGAGGGTGGGATTCGAACCCACGAGACATTAGCTGCCCACCGCTTTTCGAGAGCGGCACCATCAACCACTCGGTCACCTCTCCTTGCTTATAGTGGTAATTATACCATATAGTTCATATCAGCCATGTGCTTTATAGCTCGCCCTTTATATAGTATGATTGTCTCATGTTATTAAGCTCCAGGAGCCATAACCTTTGATTTGGTTCAAGTTTCTTCTATGTCTGGCTATTATCCTATTTGCGGGAACAAAGTTGGCTCGGTATGGGGATGCTATTGCTGAGAAAACAGGCTTGGGGCGGATATGGATAGGACTGGTACTCATTGCCGCCATTACTACTATGCCTGAGCTGGTCACCAGTGTAAGCTCAGTTGCTTTAGTTAGGCCCCCTTCCCCCGATTTAGCTTTGGGCACTCTTTTTGGAAGTTGCATGTTCAATCTCTCTATCCTGGCTTTGCTAGATATTCTCCACCGCTCTACCCCGGTCTTGACCGAGGCAAGTCCAAGACATACAGCATCGGCCGGCTGGGGGATATTGCTTATTACTATTGCCGCTGGGGGTATCCTTGCTGGAGCGAGGTTTTCCAGATTGGCTCTGGGATGGGTGGGCATACCAAGCATTATTATTCTTGTGGTGTATTTGGTAGGTATGAGACAAATGTTCCTCTCTGAACGTGGCCACCAATCGGCCACAGCGAAAGCTGATTCTCTCCAATATAAGGAGATCCCGGCAAAGACAGCATATCTCAGATTTGCATTGGCCGCGGCAGCAGTTATTGCCGCTGGAATATGGCTGTCATTCATTGGTAATAAGATTGCCGAGACTACTGGTTTTGGGGCCAGTTTTGTTGGCAGTTTATTCCTAGCTATCGCTACTTCGGCACCCGAGCTGGTAGTTGCTACAACTGCCCTGCGTATTGGAGCTATAGATATGGCCATCGCCGATGTGTTAGGCGCGAATATGCTCGACATCACCATGGTTTTTCCGGTTGACCTTTTTTATGCTAAAGGAGCTGTTCTCTCCTCGGTATCAGGTAGTCATCTTATCACTGCTGCGGTGGTAGTGGTGATGAACCTTCTGGTCATTGCTGCGCTTAAGTTACGACAGAGGCGCAAGACTTTTATCGTCATTAGTTGGTATGCTCTGGTTTTGCTCGGGCTTTATATCTTTGGCGCCTATATGCTTTATTCCTTTCAAGCATAGATTTACGGTAAGCCCCTGCGGTTGTGTCTCCTGGAGCGATGTTGTGTGAAGTCTTAGCAATGCTCGGGTCATCCAAAAGTGTTGATTAAATCACCTTGGAGTGCTAAACTGCGTTCGTGGCCCCTGTAGCTCAGAGGATAGAGCGCTGGCCTCCGGAGCCAGATGCAAGGGTTCGAGTCCCTTCAGGGGTACATTCTTAACTAAAGGAGGTGTTTATGATATGGCGCAACTAAAAAGAGATCCAATTGGGATAAGGTGGCATGGGCGAGGTGGTCAAGGAGCAGTGACCGCAAGCAAGATCTTAGCAGAGACAGGGAGATTTGAAGATAAGTATTTTTTGGGCTTGCCTGATTACGGAGCAGAGCGTGCCGGAGCCGCT
>PCSL01000043.1:0-3510 GCA_002772325.1 Chloroflexi bacterium CG23_combo_of_CG06-09_8_20_14_all_45_10 | reverse complement strand
TGTGGTAGCTGGGCTTAAGGAGGACGGGGTGCTTGTGATCAATACCACTGAATCTCCGGCTAATATTCGTTCTAAGCTAGGCTATAAGGGGAAAATATATGCTGTTGACGCTACTTCCATTTCTATAGAAAACTTAGGCAAAAGTATCCCCAACATTCCTATGCTTGGCGCTCTAGCTCGGGCTGTCGAAGTAGTAAGCAAAGAAAATTTGGTTAAAATGATTAGAGAATCACTCAGCAGTAAATTTAAGGAAGCAGTTGTTGTGGGAAATGTGAAAGCTTTTGAGAAAGCTTATGAGACTGTTCAAGCGGGCTAAAAATCTTTTGGAAGGAAAGTGCAAATGCGGCTAAAAAGTTGGAAAGAATTAGAGACAGGTGTGGTAATTCTCGAACCAGGTAACTCGGTACTGTATCGGACGGGCACATGGCGTACTTTTCGACCAATAATTGACATGGAGAAGTGCACTCACTGTATGTTTTGCTGGCTTTATTGCCCAGATGGCAGCATTTTAGTTAAAGATAGTAAAGTGATAGGGATTGATTATGAACACTGCAAAGGTTGTGGTATTTGTGCCCGTGAGTGCCCCAAGAAAGCGGTCACCATGGTAGAAGAAGTTAAAGCAAGAATGGAGGAGGCAAAATAATGGCTGAAGTTATGGTAAGAAAGGCTGAAGTTAAAGCTCTCGAAGGTGATAAGGCGGTGGCTGAAGCTATGCGTCAGATAAATCCTGATGTTGTGGCTGCCTATCCTGTTACCCCTCAAACTGAGATTGTTATGGAGTTCAGCCAATTCGTCGCCGAGGGCTTAGTAGATACTGAGTTCATCCCTGTTGAAAGCGAGTTTGCTGCTATGAGCTCTTGCGTAGGGGCTTCTTGTGCTGGTGCTCGAGCTATGTCAGCTACTTGTGGGCCTGGATTAGAACTCATGTGGGAGAACCTCTGGGTTGCCTCAGGGCTTCGCTGTCCTATTGTAATGGCAGTGGTTAATAGGTCTCATGCCGCTCCCCTTAATATACTTACAGACCAGACCGACATGATGGGGTCTCGTGATACAGGCTGGATTGAAATCTATGCCGAAAACCATCAAGAAGTTTATGATAACTTCATTCAGGCAGTACGGATAGCAGAGCACCCCGATGTCCTTCTACCGATAATGTGTGGTCATGCTGGTTTTGTTTTAGGGCATACTTTGGGTCGAGTTGAAGTCTTACCTGATGAGGTGGTAAGGAATTTTGTTGGAGAGTATAAACCTCTTTATTCCCTCTTAGATATAGATCAACCTAAAACTTTTGGAGCTTATGACCACTGGGATTATTTCTTTGAACACAGACGTCAGGTATTCGAAGCAATAAATAACGCCTTAAGAGTTATACCGGAGATCGGGCAGGAATATGGCAAAATTAGCGGGAGGTATTACGGACTAGTTGAGCCCTACAGACTCGATGATGCTGATGTGGTGATTATGATCATAGGTTCAGGGGCGGGTGCCTGCCGGGAAGCCGTGGATGAGATGCGAGAAAAGGGCACAAAAGCTGGGATGCTTAAAGTTCGTTGCTTCCGTCCCTTCCCAGCTGAGGAAGTGGTAAAGGCCCTCAAGGATAAAAAGGCAGTGGCAGTTATGGATAGATGCGCCTGCTTTGGTGCTGAAGGAAGTCCTTTATTCATTGAGACCTGCGCCGCCTTCTTCAATCGCGGTCTACGCATGAAGCTCATCAATTACTTCTATGGCTTAGGTGGTCGGGACACCATTCCTTCTGAATTTTGTGATATCTTCTATGAACTATCTCAAATTGCCGAGACCGGTGAGATTAAGCCGCCGTTCGTTAGATATCTTGCCGTTAGAGAGTAAGGAGGTAATATGGCAATAAAGTTAAAGGAGATATGTAATCAGGAAGATAAAATAGCGCCGGGGCATAGGGCCTGTCATGGATGTCCAGAAACCATTATCGTTCGACAGGTATTGCACACAATAACTGCCATGGGTAAGCCAGTAATAGCGGCTTCCCCTACCGGCTGTCTGGAGGTTTGTACTTCCCCTTATCCTCAGACTGCTTGGCGAGTCCCTTGGATTCACAATGCTTTTGAGAACGTTTCCAGCACATTGGCTGCTGCCTGGTCGACTTACAAGCATTTTGTCAAACTAGGCAAGATAGAAGACCGTGATGTCAAATTTGTGGTCTTTGGGGGAGATGGTGCCACCTATGATATCGGGCTCCAGTTTATAAGTGGGGTTATAGAGCGAGGCCAGCATATACTTTATGTTTGTCTTAATAACGAGGCCTATATGAATACTGGGACTCAGCGCAGCGGGGCAACCCCCCTCGGTGCTTGGACTACCACCACCCCGGTGGGAAAAGTCGTGCCGGGCAAGACAGAACATCGTAAAGACATCGTTGGTATGTTTGTCGCTAATGGTATTCCTTACGCTGCTCAGGCAGCACCACATGCCTGGCGAGACCTTATGACTAAGGTTCAGAAAGCAGTTTCAATTGAGGGTCCCTCCTACATTGATGTAATAGCACCTTGCCCTCGTGGCTGGCGTTTCCCTATTGATCAGACCATCTATATGTCTCGACTTGCCGTTGATACTTGTATGTGGCCGCTTTATGAAGTCGAGAATGGTAAATATAGGATAACCACAAGGCCTCTTGAGAAAAAGCCGGTAATAGAATATTTGAAGGCGCAAGGGAGATTTGGGCATTTACTTCTCCCTGAAAACAAGCACATAGCTGATGAACTGCAGAGGAAAGTAGACCAGGATTGGGAGGAATTGCAGAAGCGAGCAAGGTGAGTTAAGCTTGAAAGTTGCGGGGTGTGGCGCAGCGGTTAGCGCGCATGGTTTGGGACCATGAGGTCGGAGGTTCAAATCCTCTCACCCCGACCATAAATAGGAAACAAGAGGCTTAGCCCTCATGGCCCACTAGGAGGGCTAAATTTAAATAGATAGGAAGTAGACGTCCTCAGTCCTATACTCTCTTTACTTCACTGGAAGCACACCTATATAATCGGGGAATAAAAGTCAATGTCCAACAAAAGGAGGAAGGATATCAGACACTCTGTTTTTAGTGCTGTATTGGACAGGGCCTATTGGCATTGGCATTTTCCTTCTGTGTCTAGGTGGCATGCTCTATCTGCTCACTAAAGCTGATGTAATGCGCAAGCGTTCTTCTTAAATACAGTGGGGCACCATGATGTCGAAGCAACTTGAATGAATATGCTGCGCTACAGATATTGCGATGTGCCTCTTGATGAGATAATTATGTTGAGCAAGAGCTAATATAAAATCTCAGCGTTTTGCTGAGGGAAGATAATAGAGAGGCTGCAGATGGGGCTAGCGAAGGAAATATTGCAAGGTGATGTGAGGGCAACAGCGAAATTAATGAGAGATGTTGAAGATGGGTTGCCCGGTATCACAGAAGAATTAAAAGGTTCTACGTCAATAAGTGTGAAACTGTGCTCTTGCAGCCTGGGTTAGTTGCCAATATTCTCATTCGGAAGTTATCCATGTTAC
>PCSL01000097.1 GCA_002772325.1 Chloroflexi bacterium CG23_combo_of_CG06-09_8_20_14_all_45_10 | reverse complement strand
AATTAAACAGCTAATAATAAGAGGCTGTTTAAAAATGTAGTTGCCCAATTTATTGGGCGACTGTGCCTGATAAATCAGGCAACTACCAAAAGATGAAAGTGAAAATCCTAAGCACTAAATACGAAATACTAAACAATACCAAAGCACAAATGATAAAAATCCAAAACAAAATGAGTTTTAGTATCTGAATTTGGAATTTAGAATTTGTTTAGAGTTTAGAAATTAGGATTTAGAATTTAAGGTTGCTGAGATGGCTGAAAATGAACAGGGAATCAAAATTAAACAGCCTTAATAAAGGAAGGAGGTTAATTATGCGAGAGAAGATAGAAGCAGCACTAGAGCAAATAAGACCTGCTTTGCTAGCAGATGGCGGTGATGTCCAGCTGGTAGATGTCAGCAACGGTGTGGTCAAGGTGAAGCTCAGCGGTGCCTGTGGAGGCTGTCCAATGGCGACCATAACCTTGCGACAGGGAATTGAGCGTGTGCTCAAAGAGCAGGTGCCTGAAGTTAAGGAAGTGATTGCCATCTAAAAATGAAAAGGCAAAAGTAAAAATGCAAAATGACAGGGCAAAAATGATAAATCCTAAGCACAAAATCCCAAACCCCAAACAATATCAAATAACCAAAATTCAAATGACCAAAACGGTTTGAATTTGGAATTTAGAAATTAGAATTTGTTTAGGATTTAGAGCTTAGAATTTCATAGTATTCTTGCATTTTGAATTGTAATTTTAATTTTTTATCTTTGATTTTTGATGTTTTTTGAGAGGCAGGAGGCTTGAATGTTAAAGGATTTTGTTTGTCATTCTTGTGGTGAGAGAGTGGAATTCTCCCCTGAGAAGCGACCTTGCGAGGCGCTCAGCGGCTGGCTTACTGTTTCGCACTGGAAAGGCTTGGGAGCAGTTGAGCAGTACAATTTCTGTTCCCTTACCTGCCTTAAAAGATGGGCAGATGCTCAGGTTCCCAAAATCCCCGAAGTATTCCTAAAGGCCTTCGAGAGAGGAGGCTATTTAAAAATGTAGTGCGAGGCTTTAGCCTCGTGCACGACCCTAAAGGGTCGCACTACGAGAATCTTGGAGGTGAAGAGTATTAAAATTGGATGAGGCAAATCTAGTTTTGAATTTGAGGTAAAATTAAACAGCCTTGGGAGGAAAAGGAGCTAAAAATGCCTATCTATGAATATTTTTGTCCACATTGTAATCTTAAGTTTGAATTACTTCGCCCCTTATCCCAGTCAGACAAAATTGCTTCTTGCCCCCATTGTCATACCAATGCCAAGCGAATGCTCTCTTCCTTCGCTTCCCCTTCTAAAGAGACGGAAGATGTATCTGCCTCGATCGGTGGAAGCTCACCTTGCAGTACATGCTCTGCCGTAAGCTGTGCTGCTTGCAAAAGATAGTGCCATCGGCGATTGAAACCAAAGGAGAATGAGCAAGTGTTAGAAGTAAAAGGGCTTAAACTAAGGCTAAATGGCAAGCCTGTAATTAACGGTTTAAATCTAGAAGTGAAGAAAGGCAGGATACATGGCTTATTGGGGGTAAACGGGACCGGAAAGACAACGCTGGCTAACTTACTAATGGGGATAGGTTACCCAGATGAGGGAAGCATAATATTTGAAGGTCGAGATATCACCAAGTGCACAATTTCAGAGAGGGCAAGGATGGGGATAACTCTGGCCTGGCAAGAGCCGGCAAGGTTTGAAGGGCTGAGCATAAAGGAATATTTGAAGTTAAGCAGGAATTTGGACTCAAACGAGAGCGAAAGTTATCTCTGGATGGTCGGGCTTTCCCCAGCAGAATATCTAAATCGAGCCGTTGATGTGAGCCTAAGCGGAGGAGAAAGAAAAAGGGTGGAGCTTGCCTCCGTCCTGGCTATGAAACCGAAATTGGCTATTTTAGACGAGCCTGATTCTGGCATAGATGTAATCTCACTGCCCCATATCATGAATGGGATAGTTGAAATGAGTAAACAAGGCTCTGCGGTGCTTTTAATCACACATAGTGAAACAGGTATAGAAATAGCAAACAGGGTGTCTGTGATGTGTGCCGGAAAGATAATTAATACCGGAGCACCAGAGGAGATGTGTCAGTGGTTTAAGGATAATTGCCGGACATGTGACCATATCGGTGAGCCAGCTCATGAGGGGGCTTAAGAAATGATTGTTGTCAACGAATACGAGGCGCTACTCGAAGCCTACGGTAAGGCAGGTGGGAGTCTTGATGCCTTAAGAAGCAAGGAAGTAGGCAATCTTGTTATCCATAAAAATAGAGTCCTCAGTGCTAACGAGGTCAAAGGGATAAAAGTAGAGACAGAAGAGACAGAAACTGGTGTTAATATCTACTTTTTAGTGGAGGAAGGGGCGAAAATTAAATACCCCGTCCACTTATGCTTTGGCGTTTTGCCTAAGGAGGGGCTGCAGGAAATTACATTGAAAGTAGAGGCACAAGCCGACAGCGAGGTAACCGTGATTGCCCATTGTATTTTCCCCAATGCCATCAATGTAATACATAAAATGGACGCTGATATAAAAATTGGGAATAACGCCAAGTTTTGCTACCAAGAAACTCATTATCATGGGGAGTCCGGCGGGGTTAAGGTTATCCCAAAGGCAAAAATCAGGGTGGGCAAGAAAGGTATTTGGCAAAGCACCTTCACCTTGATCGAAGGCTGCGTGGGCATGTTGGACTACGACTTTGAGATTTTTGGCGAGGAGAAAAGCATAAATGAGCTTTTAGTAAAGGTCTTTGGTAAAAAGGAAGACGATATAAAAATCGTAGAGAAAATCCACCTTGATGGAAGGGAAGCCAGAGGTTTGGCAAAAAGTCGTCTGGTATTAAACGATAACGCCAAAGCAGTGGTTATGGGTGAAACGTATGGCAATGCCCCTTTTGCCAGAGGTCATGTTGACTGTATTGAAATCGTGAATGGAGAGGGAGTAATAGCAAGGGCGATACCGGTTGTATATGTGAGTGATAAACAAGCAAAGGTTACTCATGAAGCCGCTATAGGTAGTATAGATAAGAAGCAGATGCAAACATTGATGGCCAGAGGATTAAATGAGGAAGAGGCGGTTGACGTCATCGTAAAAGGCATATTAAGATGACACCTTACCACGTCATTGCGAGCCGAAGGTGAAGCAATCTCATCAAGGTCAGCTGCAATGTTGCAGTGATCAGGGTAAGAAAGGACTATCTTTTCGAAATATTGCCGTAGGGTTTTTCTTAAGCGGGTGGGGCCAACGAGGGTTCTAAATTTTCAAACGAAAGGAGGCTAAAAACATGAAAATCGTAAGCCTATGCAGCAAAGGCTCCCGCTGCCCAGTAGTCAAGATAACAGATACACACGTGGAAATAGGAGAGAAAGGCAACACCTGCATTCTCACTAAAGACCAGTGGAAGACCCTCAAAGAGAAGATACTGAAAAAAGAACTCTAAGACGAAAACCGCAAAGCAAACTCCGTAAGCCCCACCCGCTCCACAGAGAATTATTTGCTAAGGTAACCTAGGATGGGTTTGTTAAGGTTAGAGAGAGGATAAAAGTTCATGCCGAAAATCAATCTGCTTGATTCTAAAACCTGCACCTTAATAGGGCTTGTCACCAATATAGCCCTAGCAATCTTTAAGCTTTTTGCCGGTATATTCGGTTTCAGCTACGCCATGATAGCCGACGCTATTCACTCCATGTCCGATTGCCTTGCCACCGGAACTGTTTATGTAGGCCTACGAATTGGAGAAAGACCGCCAGACGAGAGCCATCCTTACGGTCATGCCAATGCAGAAAGTATTGCCGCCTTCCTAGTTGCCCTCATAATCCTCGCTACCGGCGTCTTTGTCGGCGTTTCCGCTGTCCATCTTATTGCCCAGAGGCACTTGGAAACTCCAGCCACGATTGCTCTAGCAGCAGCTGCCATTTCCATAGTTATAAAGGAGGGGATGTTTCATTATACGCTCAAAGTAGGAAAGCGGAACAATAGCCCAGCCGTTATCACCAATGCTTGGCATCACCGCTCAGATGCTTATTCCTCAGTGGCTTCTTTGGCTGGCATACTTGGAGCAAGGCTGGGTTTTCAATATTTAGACCCCATAGCTGGACTTGTGGTCTCAGCCTTTATTGTTAAGATGTCCTTCCCCCTTCTCCGCTCAAACATCGGAATCCTGATGGATGAAAGACCAGAGCCAGCAGTTTTAGATAGAATCAGAGCCGCGGTTCTAAAGGTTGGAGGAGTTAAAGCAATCGATAGTATCAAAGTACATCGCCGTGGTTCTACCTTCACCATTGATGTAGAAGTAGCTGTGGACAGCAACCTCACCGTGGAGCAAGGTCATCAGGTCGCCTCCAAAGTAAAAAACAACCTCCAGAACAAGATTAAGCATGTGCAGGATGTCATGGTCCATGTTAACCCTTATCAACCAAGGCAGCCCTCAGGAAGGGACTGTATGGAGTGATAACTATCTCTTGTATTTCCACATTGTTCCCTTAGCTATTTCAGCCTCTTTAGCAAATTTAACACTCTCTAAGCCGGCCAGTTTTTTCTTGGGACTTGACAACTTTTTATTCCCATGATATTGTAGACTATGTTGATTATTTTAGTCAACAAAGAAAGGCGACATCAGTGAAGCTTTCTACCAAGGGTCGATACGGAACCAGGATGCTTTTGGATTTAGCCCTTCACTCAGGTGAAGGGCCAGTGCCACTAAAAGACATCGCCCGGAGGCAGGAGATTTCACAGTCGTATCTAGAGCATCTAATTACGCCCCTTATGGCCGGAGGGCTGGTAAGGAGCACTCGGGGAGCTCGGGGTGGTGTCTCACTACTCAAGCACCCCAGAGACATTAAACTCAGCGAGGTGATACAGCTCCTCGAGGGGTCCATTGCTCCGGTGGACTGTGTCAATCATCCCAAGATATGCCATCGTTCTCAGCTGTGTGTTACCCGCGATGTCTGGGGTGAGATGAAGAAAGCAATCAATGGGGTTTTAGAGACTACGACGTTGCAGGATCTGGTCAAGTGGCAAAAACAAAAGGAAGCAGCAAGGCGAGGCAGTGAGTCACTACATTTAAGGGAAGCTGCTTCCCTTAGCAACGAAGGAGGTGATCAGTAATGGGGATGGCGAAATCAAGCAATGCCCAAATTGCGGGGAGGGTATTTACCTGTTTGACGCCGAGGATGTCAAGCTCTGCCCGAAGTGCGGAGGTGTCGTTTCCTGCTCTGCCAGGCAAGATTAGGGGATTATGATAGACGTTTTCAAGGATAGCCAGCGATATTGCTAAATTAAAGAGAAGGAAATATGGCAACACAGGAATTTAGCTCGTTCAAGAGAGAGCAGAAGGACCTTATAAATCTTATGCCTCTGCAAACAGGTGGCATCCTCACTGATGCTGCTAGGGAGGCTTTAGTAGAATTTGGAGACGGATTTTCTACCTGCGATTTTTGCCTTGGTAATTTGTGCAACATAACAAATCCCCCTATTAAGAAGTTTGCCCATGAGCTCTTACCCCGATTCTTGGGTTGTGATGTCGCCACTATAACTCATGGGGCCAGGGAAGCCAAATTTATGGTAATGCATTGTTTAACTAATCCTGGCGATACAATTATTGTTGATGGTAACAGACACTATACTACCGTTGTGGCTGCTGAAAGGGCAGAGCTAAATATAATTGAGGTACCAAGTTCGGGATATCCAGAGTTTAAAGTTAATGTCGCCGATTATATCCCACTTATAGAAAAGCACCATCCTAAACTGATTTTGCTCACCTATCCCGATGGTAACTATGGAAACCTACCCGATGCCAAGAGATTGGGGGGAGTCGCCGCAAAATATAATGTCCCTTATATCCTTAATGGAGCTTATGCCGTAGGCAGAATGCCTACAAGCATGATGGAAATAGGAGCCGATTTTATCATTGGTAGCGCCCATAAAAGCATGGCTTCTGCCGGACCTTGTGGCGTATTGGGGATGAAAAAGAAGTGGGAGAATATTTTGCTGAGAAAATCAGCAGTGTATAAGAAGAAAGAGGTAGAGCTTCTTGGTTGCACTGTGAGAGGAGTTCCACTGATTACGTTCATGGCTTCCTTTCCTTATGTAAAAGAAAGAGTTAATCATTGGGATGAGCAAGTAGCAAAAGCACAGTGGTTTTCCCAGGAGCTGGAGAATCTAGGTCTAAAACAGTTAGGGGGAAAGCCACATAGACACGATTTGCTACATTTTGATGCCCCGGCTTTTTATGAGATCTCCCAGCATGTTCCTGAGAGGGGATATTTTCTGTATAAAGAACTGAAGAAAAGGGGAATCTGGGGGCCACAGCCAGGCTTAGCGAAGTCCTTTAAAGTTTCCACCTTCGCCGCAAGCAAGGAGCAGCTGGGTTTTGTTATAGATTCATTTAAGGATATTTTACAGAAACACCATTCTAAGGCGGTGTAGCCAAGAGGTTAAGGCAGGGGTTTGCAAAACCCCGATGCAGCGGTTCGAATCCGCTCCTCGCCTTCAGAAAATTTAGGGAGGTGAAGATATGGCAAAAACAATCGCTGAAATCAATGAAAAAATCCGCAAGGGGCAAGCGGTGGTGGTGACCGCCGAGAAAATAATCGAAGTTGTTGAGGAGAAAGGTGTAAAGAGAGCAGCCGAGGAGGTGGATGTGGTAACCACAGGCACCTTTGGGCCAATGTGTTCTTCCGGTGCCTTTCTCAACATTGGACACTCCAAGCCAAGAATAAAGCTTGGTGGTGGCAAGGTTTACCTCAATGATGTTCCAGTCTACACCGGGTTAGCTGCTGTAGACATTTTCCTCGGGGTAACTGCCCTCCCTGAGGATGACCCCAGAAATAAATTCTATCCCGGCGAGTTCAATTACGGCGGTGGGCATGTAATCGAGGAGCTGGTAGCTGGGAAAGATATAAGGCTTGTAGCCACCGCCTATGGGACAGACTGCTACCCCAGAAAGAAGCTGGAAACCCTGATCAATATAAGAGACATCAATGAGGCGGTACTGTTCAATATCAGGAATGCCTACCAGAATTACAATGTGGCAGTGAATCTCTCTGATAGGACTCGTTATACCTATATGGGGGTGCTTAAGCCAAATTTGGGAAACGCTAACTACTCTACCGCTGGGCAGCTCTCGCCACTTCTCAACGACCCTTATTATAAGACTATAGGTATAGGAACTAAGATTTTCTTAGGAGGGGGAATTGGCTATGTTGCCTGGCAAGGCACGCAGCATAACCCCAATGTCCTTCGTAGGGATAATGGCGTGCCACGGCGGCCGGCGGGCACGCTGTCTGTAATTGGCGACTTAAAGCAGATGAAGCCGGAGTGGCTCCGTGGGACAAGCATGCTAGGCTATGGCTCTACCATAACAGTAGGTATCGGTGTTCCCATACCCATACTCTCTGAGGAAATCCTCCGTTATACAGCGGTGAAGGATGCCGACATCATCACCCCCATCGTGGATTATTCCGAGGCTTACCCGCAGAGGAAGCCAGACATTCTGGGAGAGGTTAGTTATGCCCGGCTAAAGAGCGGTAGGATAGAAGTCCAGGGGAAAGAAGTCCCCACAGCGTCTTTGTCCAGCTATCCCAGGGCAGTGGAAATTGCCCAAATCCTAAAGGAGTGGATACAGAAGGGAGAGTTCCTCCTCAGTGAGCTTGTGGCACCTCTGCCTGGAGTGGAATCGGGCATAACCTTCAAGAATCTTGAGGAACGCCCAATAGAGGGGCGTTAATGATGCGAAGGAAAGGAGGTAACTGTGGCTATTTCTAGGAGAATAGTTCTTCATTTTCCCGAGAGACTGGTGGAGCAGCCGATAATATGTCGGCTGGCTCGAGATTTCAACCTTGAGTTTAATATCCTCAAGGCAGCGGTTACTCCCAACGAGGAGGGGCTTTTGGTCCTGGAGCTGAATGGGGAACAGAAAGACTATGACAGAGGAATTCAGTATTTGACCGAGACCGGGATAAGGATTCAATCCTTGAGCCAGAATGTTATCCGCAATGAAGAAAGGTGCACCCATTGCGGTGCCTGCATCACCATCTGCCCTACGGGTGCTTTTATCATTGAGCCCTCGACAAGGCTGGTGGACTTCTCTGATACCAAATGCATTGTTTGTGGACTGTGCATAAAAGCCTGCCCTCTGCGGGCAATGGAGCTAAAGTTTTAGGAGGTAGGAAATGTTAGAAATAGAAAATCTCTGGGTTAGCACAGGTGAAAAGGAAATCCTAAAAGGGGTAGGGCTTAGCATAGGAGACGGAGAGACACATGTTTTGCTGGGGCCAAACGCCTGTGGCAAGACAACACTGGCCCTAGCCATTCTCGGTTATCCAGCCTACAAGGTGACAAGTGGCTCTATTGTTTTTGATGGGCAGGACTTGAGTGGCAAAACGGTCTCTGAGCGTGCCAAGCTGGGAATCGGACTAGCCTACCAAAATCCACCCGAGGTCAGAGGCGTAAAGCTCAGAGACATAATACGCTTGATAGCAGGAGGCGAGCCATGGGACCCCCTGGTAGAACCGGAGGAAAGATTGGCTACCCCATTTCTGGAAAGGGTGGGGCTCAACGCAGGCTCCTTTCTAACCAGAGATATTAACCTCGGCTTCTCCGGCGGTGAGAAGAAACGCTCAGAGCTAGCCCAAGTCTTCGCGATGAGAGCAAAGTTGATGCTTTTAGATGAACCTGATAGTGGCGTCGATATTGACTCAGTCAAGCTTATTGGCACAGAAATAGGCAAAGCGGCCAAAGAACTGGGGAGTTCGGTTCTGGTTATCACGCATCACCGCCACATATTGCAGTATCTCAAGCCAGATGTAGCCCATGTAATGTACGCCGGTAGGATAATCAGCTCTGGAGAGCCTAGAGGGCTTATCTCAAAGATCGAACAGGAAGGTTATGAAAGATATGCCAGGGAGATTCTGGGAGGTAAGTGAGAATGGACATGAAGAAACTACGAGCATTAGAGGAACTCAGAGATTATTATGAGGAATATGACAAAAAGTTTCCTGAGTGGCTGAAGAAGAGCCGGCAGCTGGCCAGAAATATCCACCAAGAGTATGAAGATAAAGGATTCCCCGCAGGAAGATTTGGGATGGACTTTGACCTTCTCTCCTACCGACCCCACCTTGCCCCCAAGCACCCTCCTCGGCAAAGCTTGCTTGAGCTTGACGAGAATATGAGGCAACTGGCTGAGAGTTGCGGTCAGAGCATCGAAGAGATAGGTAGGACCGGCTCTAAACTTCAAGAGGATGCTGATAGTACTTATCTTGGGTTTACCGAGGAAGCCAGTAAAACTTTGCTTGCTAAATTTCCTGAGGGGCTGATTATTAAGGACATTGAAGAGGCTGTTCAGGAATACCCCTGGATTGAGAAGTTTTGGTCGCATATCTTGCCAATCAATCTCGATAAGTACACGGCCTACAATGCTGGCTACTCCAGGGGCGGTGTCTTTGTCTGGGTCAAGAGGGGCGTTAAGGTTGAGTTGCCGGTTCAAGCTTGCTTCTTTGTGGAAACGCAGATGTATGCTCAGCTCCCCCGTATCCTGGTCATAGCTGAGCCTTACTCCAAGGTTCACTTAATCTCTGGCTGTATTACTCAGCCTGCCTGTGACATGGGATTACATGGCTGCATTACCGAGATGTACCTGGGGGAGGGCTCAGAGGTAACGTATAGTATGATCCATAATTTTAGACCCGGGTTTCATGTTAGACCCAAAATAGGCGCCATAGTTGATGATAATGCCACCTACATTGAGAATTTTATCATAATAGGCCCCTGCCTCAGCGACCAGGCATACCCAACGGTGGTTTTAAGAGGAAAGGATGCGAGAGCTGTCATTCGGTGTATCATTCTTGGTATGGAGACATCTGATATTGATGTTGGTTCCTCGATTATATTTTCTGGAGATGGTACCAGAGGTGAGCTTATCTCAAGGGCTATCGCTACCGGGGAATCGAAAATTACCATGCGTGGAACCCTGAAGGGTTACGCCGATAAGGTACGCGGACACCTAGAATGCCGGGGTATGTTACTCAACCCCATGGCGCGTGCCTGGGCCTATCCGCAGATCAGGAGCACTTCTCCAGAAGCTGACCTTACCCATGAAGCTGCCATTGGGAAAATCGCTGAGGAGCAACTCTATTACCTGATGAGCAAAGGACTAACTGAGGATGAGGCAACCGCAATGATAACACGAGGCTTCCTGGACGTTGAAACCCCAGGATTCCCACCGCTGTTGCGCCGCGAGATAGATAAAATTATTGCTATGAGTTTGAAAAAGGTCTTATAAGGAGGAGTAATGTCTGGAGTGACGATGCTTAATCAATTGCAAATTCCCGTTGAGCCAAAGGTTCCTCAAACCAATGAGGATTTCTGCATAGGCTGTGGCGTCTGTGTCAAGGTGTGTCCAGTTGAAGGTGTGAATATGCTGGTGAAGGAGCCAGTACTTGAGGGTGTGTTCGCTGCCCGTGGTGAGATACCTCAGCCCAAAAGAGATATCAAGGTGGCTATGATTCCTTCGGGAACCTGCCCTCTAGCTGAGTTTTGTATCAAATGCCGGAGATGCGTCACCGAGTGTCCCACTGGGGCAAGGACTTTCTGACCGTCCTTCAGGTGATCCAAGGTAAACGGAGGAATAACATTGGTGAATGAAATTCCTGAAATCGGTAAAATATCCCCTGAAATCTTTAGCGAGTTGATTTTTCCCCGCCTGGGGGCTAAGAGTGATAGGGTTTTGGTGGGCCCTCAGCATGGGGTGGATGTAGGGATAGTAGAAATTGGGGACAAGGTAGTCTCATTTACCTGTGACCCGGTGTTCATCGTCCCTGAGTATGGCTGGGAGAGGGCAGCTTGGTTTGCCATTCATATCCTTGTTTCTGACGCAGTGACCTGCGGACTAAAGCCTAAGTTCCTATCCATAGATTTAAACCTACCCATGGAGATGACCAAGGAGCAACTGAAGAGAGTGTGGGACACTATGCACAAAGAGTGTGAGCGGCTGGGAATCTCCGTCATCTGTGGCCATACTGCTAGATATGAAAATTGCCACTATCCTATGGTGGGTGGGGCTACTGTAATTGGAGTTGGCGACAAAGATGAATATGTTACTCCAAAGATGGCAAGAGCTGGGGATAAGATAATTATTACCAAGGGACCAGCTATTGAGGCAACAGGTATCTTTGCCACCATGTTCCCCCGTATTATTGAGGAGAAATTTGGGACGAGCTTTAGCCAGAAGGCACAGCAGATATTCTATAAGATGTCGGTGGTGGACGACGCTATGACAGCGGTAAGCGTTGGAGTCAGAGAAGATGGGGTTAGTGCTATGCATGATGCCACCGAGTGTGGGGTGTGGGGAGGACTATATGAACTGGCTCAGGCGGCTGGTTTGGGAGTGAGGATAGAGAAGGAGCAAATCGTAGTTGAGGACTACATAAGAGAGATATGCGGCTATTTTGGCATCGACCCCTATGCCTCTATCAGCGAAGGAACACTGATTATTTCGTGTCGGGAGCACAAGGCTAATGACATTGTCAGGGTTCTAGCTGAAAGAGGCATAAGGTCTTCTATTGTCGGCGAATTGACTGAGCCGGGAAAAGGAATGGTTCTAATAGAAAGAGGGAAGGTGAAGAGACTTGAACACCCCATCGTCGACCCCTTCTGGAAGGCTTTCTATGGTGCCCTTAAGAAATACAAATCTTCATAGACGAAAAGTGAGCGCAGAGAAGGAAATCCTAAATTCGAGCCGAGTGATTGCGGTGGTAGGACTTTCTGCTAAACCAGAACGCCCAAGCCGTAGGATAGCCGGCTTGGTGTTAAATTGGAGTGCTGTTCCACTGGCAGGGTTACATGTTGACCCTTTGGCTATAAAAGCAAAGGTGGCAATAGACGCTACCAGGCATGGCAGTGAGATTTGCCATATAGTAGTGAAAAAGATTGACCCTAAATTAAGGACGAAAACAGGTGAGGTAATCGGGGAGAAACCGATGTGGGCTGAAGTGGGCGAGAGGGAGATAATAGAGAACACCAAAGAGGCGTATCCCGGTTTAATAGTTGCTGGCATGGCAGCTAATGCTGTTTTCGGGTCACCAAGAATGGGAGCTATCTTCGGGGGCATGCTCCTGTCTGGGAAAAGAGCCGCTGAGGTAGCTCTGGATATTTTATCAAAGAAGTAAAAGATAACAGATAGGTTTTTAGGAAGGAATGCATGAAACTATACCGGCTGGTTGTGAAAGACGTCACACGAAGGAAAAAGCGAGTGTTATATGCCTCACTCGGTGTGGTTATCGGTGTTACAACAATCGTTGCTGTGCTAACAATCGCCCTTGCTGCAGAGACGAATATCTATGGTCAATTGGAAAAATATGGCGCTAACTTAGTGGTCATGCCCGCAATAAGCGATATTAACGTAGGGTTAGGAAGCTTGAGTCTCGGCACTTTGGCAGTTGGAGAGAACTACATTACTGAGAGCAAATTGCCGGAGATCAGAGAGATAACCGATGGCAAGATAAGGCAGGCACTGAATATTGAAGATGAGGGTGATATTGCCACGATTGCCCCAAAACTTTACATGAACACCGAGGTAAAAGGAACATCTTTGATAGCAGTTGGAGTAGATCCTCAAGAGGAG
>PCSL01000041.1:3434-13493 GCA_002772325.1 Chloroflexi bacterium CG23_combo_of_CG06-09_8_20_14_all_45_10 | reverse complement strand
AAAATGTAGTTGCCCAATTTATTGGGCGACTGGCCTGATAAATCAGGCAACTACAAAAATTTGGGGGTGAAACACCTCCGAGATGGCTGAAATTGAACGGGTAATCAAAATTAAAAAGCTTAATTATTAAGAAATAGAAGCGGCTTCGTGCTATAATTAGTTTAACATTTTTATATTTGGAGGGAGCTAATAACAATGGATGAACTCACAGTTTTTACCGGCAATGCCTATCCTGCTTTAGCAAAGTCTGTATGCGATTATTTAGGTATTCCGTTGGGCAAAGCTGAGGTTTTTGAATTTTCTAATGAGAATATCTTTGTTCGCATCCTGGAGAATGTCCGCCAACGAGATGTTTTTGTGATTCAGCCTATTTGCTCCCCGGTTAATAAAAGTTTGGTTGAGCTTCTTATCATGCTCGATGCTTTTAGGCGGGCTTCAGCGGGGCGAATTACTGCTGTCATTCCCTACTATGGCTATGGTCGCACTGACAAGAAAGACCAACCAAGGGTGCCTATTACCGCTCGCTTGATAGCTGATATGATTACTACTGCTGGAGCTAATAGGTTGCTTACAGTGGATCTCCATGCCCCTCAAATTCAGGGTTTCTTTACCATACCGGTTGATGAGCTAACCACCTTGTCTATTCTTAACCAATACTTCAAGGAAAAAGCCTTGGATAATTTAGTGGTAGTAGCTACTGATATTGGCATCTCCAAACGTGCCCGTGATGTAGCCGCTAACCTTGGAGCCCCTCTGGCTATCATTGAGAAGAGGCGCCTGGGAAATATTGAAGCGACGGAAACCCTCAATGTGATTGGTGAGGTTCAGGGAATGCGTGCCTTGACTATTGATGACGAGATTGATACCGCTAGTTCTTTGATTGGCGCGGTAGACACCCTTTTAGAGCATGGCGCCAGCGAGGTTTATGCTTGCTGTACTCACCCAGTCTTCTCAGGCCCGGCTATCCAGAGAATAGCCTCCAGCCCAGTAAAGGAAGTAGTCGTTACCGATACTATACCTGTTGTCGGTGATAAGAACTTGGATAAGATTACCGTTTTGCCTATAGCTTCACTTCTTGGGGAAGCTATCCACCGCATTCACACCGGCTTATCTATCGGTGCTATGTTTGAGCAACAGTAATAACGATGTTTAAGTGGCTTGGCAATTTAATTGATTCTAATGAGAAGGAGCTGAAGCGCCTTCAGCCTCTGGTTGCTCATATAAATTCAATCGAGCCTGAGTTTGAAAAGCTCAGCGATGCTGAGCTTCGAGCTAAAACTGATGAGTTTAAGGCTCGGCTGAAAGATGGTGAAACCTTGGATGAGCTTTTGCCCGAAGCCTATGCTGCTGTGAGAGAAGCAGCTAAGCGAACTATCGGGCAAAGGCATTTCGATGTCCAGTTGATGGGAGGTGTTGTCCTTCATCAGGGCAAAATAGCTGAGATGAAGACAGGTGAGGGGAAAACCCTGGTAGCTACCTTGCCTCTTTACCTTAACGCTCTTGCTGCACAAGGTTGCCACTTAGTTACCGTTAACGATTATCTAGCCAAACGAGATTGTCATTGGATGGGTCCTATTTACCATGCCCTGGGAGTAAGCGTAGCATGCATTAATGCCCAACAAAGTCCAAACCAACCTGCTCCTTCCTATATTTATGCCCCAGATTACGAATCGGAAGATAAAAGGTGGAATTTCCTCTGCCCCATCACTAGACGCCAGGCTTACGAGGCAGATGTAACTTACGGCACTAACAATGAGTTTGGTTTTGATTATCTCAGGGACAATATGGTTTTGGATTTGTCTCAATGCGTCCAGCGCTCGCTTAACTACGCTATCGTTGATGAGGTTGATAATATCCTTATTGACGAAGCGCGCACCCCGCTGATTATTAGTGGCCCTGCTGAGGAAGCTACTCAAAGGTATTATACCTTTGCCTATCTAGTTTCCGGGCTTAAAAAGGATGAGGATTACTCTATTGATGAGCGAACGCGCACAGTCCACCTGACGGATGATGTTGGCATCACCAAGGTGGAAAAGATGCTCAAAAAGGAAGGCTTACTTAAAGCGCCCAGCCTTTATGACCCCTCTAATTATTTCCTTACCCAATATTTGGAGAGTGCCCTTAAGGCTCGTGCCTTGTTTAAGAGGGACCGTGACTACGTGGTTAAGGATGGACAGGTTATCATCGTGGATGAATTTACGGGCAGATTGATGTTTGGCCGAAGGTATTCTGAAGGGCTGCATCAGGCTATCGAAGCTAAAGAGAAGGTAAAGATACAGCGGGAAAGCGTTACCTTGGCCACCATTACCTTCCAGAATTATTTTCGTATGTATCGGAAGTTAGCTGGCATGACTGGCACCGCTGCCACTGAAGCTGAGGAATTTTACAAGATTTATAAATTAGAGGTAGTGGTTATACCGACAAACAAGCCATTAGTTCGCACTGAGCACCCTGACCAGGTTTACAAGGATGAGAAAGCCAAATTTGGAGCGGTGGTCAGGGAAATTGAGCAATTACATGCTCAAGGAAGGCCACTCCTCATAGGCACAACTTCTATTGAGAAATCGGAATATTTAAGCGACCTGTTAAGAAGAAAGGGCATACTACATCAGGTGCTAAATGCCAAGAATCATGAAAAGGAAGCGGGCATCATTGCCCAGGCTGGGAGTATGGAAGCCGTGACTGTAGCCACCAATATGGCTGGGCGTGGTGTGGATATTATCCTTGGCGGCAATCCTGAGGGGCGTGAGCAAGAGGAATGGCTTGAGGAGCATAACAAGGTGGTTGGGCTTGGTGGGCTTCATATTATTGGCACAGAACATCATGAAGCCAGGCGCATTGATAATCAGCTTCGGGGTCGAGCGGGAAGACAAGGAGACCCGGGCAGCTCTCGCTTTTATGCCTCCTTAGAGGATGAGATACTCCGCCGTTTTGGCGGCGACCGTATTAAGGGAATAATGCAATGGGCTGGCCTGGATGAAAACACTCCTATTGAGCATCCCTTGGTCACCAAAGCGATAACCAATGCCCAGGAGAAAACAGAAGGCTACCACTTTGATATTCGTAAGCATCTTGTGGAATATGATGATGTGGTCAACAGGCACCGCGAGGTAATTTATGCCGAGAGGAAAAAGATATTGAGCGGAGCCGACTTAAAGGCAAACATAATCTCTATGATTCAGGATGAAATTCGAGGTTTGGTAAATGCTCACTTTGACCATAATCTGGGCGAGCTAGACCTATCGGTTTTGCTTGAAGACGTTTTTCGTATTTTACCAGTACCCCAGACCCTCATTGCGATGAGCCAAAGCCCTGAACCCTTCGCTTCCTGTCATTCTGAGGGAGAGAAGCGACCGAAGAATCTCGCTCAGGGTAAACTCCGTGAAGGGGAAGCGAAGCAATCTCAGTCCAATGGCAAGCAAATCACAGAAAAGCTAAGTGATTATGCCATCGAGCTTTATAATCAGCGAGAGCAGGAGCTAGGCCCTGATAATATGCGCCTAATGGAGCGTATAGTAATGCTTCGGGTTATTGATAGATTGTGGATGGAGCATCTTACTGCTATGGAGCGTATGCGCCAGGGGATAGGTTTGCGTGCTGCTGGTCAGCAGGACCCGTTGGTGGTATACAAGAGGGAAGGGCACAACCTTTTCGATAGCCTCCTGGCTAATATCCAGCATGATGTTGCCCACAGCATTTACCATGTTGGCATCAGCAAAGAACCTCCGCGTAGAAGGCAAGCTGTAGTGGCAGGTAAGAAAGTTGGCCGCAACGCCCCCTGCCCCTGTGGCTCAGGCAAGAAATACAAATACTGCTGCGGGAGGTAAACATATCCTACCTTTGCTTGACAAATCGCGGAAGGTACACTATAATGTTGTAGACTACAACTATATACTGGAGGACATAGAATGGACGTAAGTTATGTAGAAGAGCTAATCACTGTAAGAGAGGCATCTAAGCAAAGCGGGCGGAATATGGAAACGGTGCGGAGGTGGATTTGGTCAGGTAAATTGCCCGCTCAGAAGCTCGGCAATCAACTGTTTATAAAGAGGACTGACCTGAGGAGATTCCTGAACGGGCTAAGTGTAAATAAGCATGGGGCTCAGGATAAGGTTGAATCTATTGAACGTGCTGTAGCTCTGCAAAAGAGAATAAGAGCTAGAACGGGAACTGACTTTGATATTTCTGCCTTGATTGAGGAATCCCGTCGGAGGCATAGTTTGTGAACAGCAGTGTATGCATTGATGCCAGTCTAGCCTTGACCTGGTTGTTGCCAGCGGAGCGAAATGAAGCCGCCAATGCCTTGCGTCGAGAATGGTATAGGAATAGTATAAAGATTATGACTGCCTCTTTATTTCATGCCGAAGTTACCTCAGTTCTTAGAGAGGAAGTCTATTTTGGGAGACTCCTCCCGGGAGAGGGTGAGGAGGCATTTTCAGCCTATTTAGAGATGGGGGTGAGAGGCATTGATAGCCTAGAAATTCAGAAAAGGGCTTGGGAATTAGCCAAAAGGTTCAATCTTTCCCGAACTTATGATATGCAATATCTAGCTGTTGCTGAGTTAAATGACTGCGAATTGTGGACCAATGATAAGAGACTCGTTAATTCCCTTCAGGGGAAGGTCTCTAGGATAAGGTGGGTAGGAGAATATAGCTTGAAGGGGTAGGAGGCTAACATGATGGAAGCTTGTTTGGGTGTTACCATTTGTAATAGACTAGGAAATGGCCCTGCAGCTCAGGCAGGAAATATAGATACTGCTGCGGGAGGTAAACATGGCAAGGATAGGAAAAATAAAGGAAATTAAGCTTGTGCCGAGGATAGGTAAAATTATTTCCCTTGAGTTTTTGGCTAAGCAAAAGGGTATTCAGCATGGTAAGAATCAGGATAAAAATAAATTCCCTCAAGGGTAAGCTGCCTTTGGAGGTTAGTTCATTACTGAACACCGGTTTTGGCACTGAGGAGCCTGAGGTGCTTGTGCCCGTGAAGGTGGCCGAAAAACTGAACTTCTGGCCTGAGCTCCCTGAAGGCACAATGGTCAAAGCTTATGAGACTGCTGGTGGCATAGCTAGAATGTGTCACATCTCTAAGGCTATCGAAATTCAGGCAGCTACAAGGGATAAAATCTCTAAGCCTGTAAAGTGCGCTCTAGTTATTTCTGAAATAGAGAACGAGGTTCTTTTAAGTGATAAAACGATAGAGGAACTCAATATAATAATTGAAAGCCCGGCGAAGGGATTATGGAAGTTCAAAGACGATGTTGAGCTCAGAAACAGCGTTGAGCCTCAGTATTGGTAAAAAGAAGGAGAAAAACGGGATGGAAGCTTGTTTGGGAGTTACTACATGTGATAAATGCGGGAGGCCTATGGAAAAAGGGCAGCCCATCCTTGTTATAGCGGAAGGAAACATTACAGAATCGGGTGATGCGCTGACTTTTCAAGGCTCTTGTGTTCGCTATGCTTGTCACCTTGGCTGCTGGGACGGGGTCGAGGGGGGTGAGTTTATGGCTTGATGAAATGTAATAAACATTACTCTAAGGTAAAGATTAAGTAATATGTTAAATCGAGTGGCTCAATCGCTTAGGGCAGCAGGTGGCACTATTTTTGAGTTTGTGGTTGCCAAGATTCTAAATAGCTTTCTTAACCCCGATGGCATTGTGGTAACGCGGGCTAGAGAGCCAGCATTACGTACTTTGATTCGAGATTGTTCAAATCTTCAGCGGGTAATGGATTTTACTAAGATCCCAGTTAAGCGCCGATGCGATCAAACTCAACTTCAGGATTACCCTGATTTAGATCTATTTGCGTTAATACGACCTTCACAGGATGATGGTTTATGGAGGCTCCTCGCAATAATCAATTGCAAAGTTTCTTTCCATGCCCGCGATACTGAAGCCACATTTTGGGGATTGCTAATTCGCCTCAGCTCTAATATCCCTTTTGTCGTAGTAACCGAAGATAGAGACATATATAAACCAAAGGCCAGTGAGCTAGGTCAATCTTGCACTCAGTCAACTCGCGCTAGGCGACTGTTAGAAAGCTTCAGCGATGGTGTTTACTTAGTTAAGCAGTATAATGGTGTCAATGATTCTAGTCTTTGCCGCGATATTGAAACTAAACGAAGTCAGTTGGAAGCCGGAATAAGGAGGATAGTATTCGATGACCCTAATATCCCGAATCACACTAAGTATTGTCAAAGTGTACGTCCTATTGATGACCTTATTGTTCATCTTCGTCGGTGGAAAGAGGAGATCTCCTAAGAGGTGTAGCTATGGAGTTGACAGACAAAATTGTTTGCGGTGATGTTTTCGAGGTAATGGCACAAATCCCAGAGAATACAATTCATCTTGCTGTTACATCACCACCTTACAATTTGAACATTAGTTATGATACTTATAAAGACGATTTGGCTTACGAGGAATACTTAACATGGACGAAAAAGGTTTGGATGGAGACTAAACGGGTTTTGGTAAAAGGCGGACGATTTGCTTTAAATATTGCACCAACTAGTATAAAAAACTTTAGGCCTATACATCACGATTTTGCTAACCAACTTAGGCAGATCGGGATGACATTTAGGACAGAAATTATCTGGTATAAGCAAACAATGAGACGACGAACAGCATGGGGTAGCTGGAAAAGTCCAGCGAATCCCCATATCCTGCCTTCCTGGGAATATGTGCTGGTTTTCTCCAAGGACTCGTGGACTCTAGATAGTGACTCCAAAGACATTGATATCACCGCCGATGAGTTTATGAGGTTCTCAGATGGTTTTTGGTACATCCCGCCAGAGTCTCAGCGTCGTGGACATCCTACCCCTTTTCCAGAAGAACTTATCTATCGCCTTATCAAATTTTACACCTACAAGGGTAATACGGTACTTGATATGTTTGGAGGAACCGGAACCGTTGCAGTAGTAGCCCAAAAAACAGGGCGGCACTTTGTCCATATTGATATATCTCCAAAATATTGCGAGATAGCCGAGCAAAGGCTAGAAACTGTCCGGATGCTTCAAGAATTCCCTCTCTCAGCAGGCAGGACAGGGAAAAAGGCAAAGGTAAGTGAACTCTTCTCTCCAGGAGCAAGGAAGGGTACATATCATCAGGAAAAGAGAAAAAGCATTCCGGAAGTTCAGTTGTTAGAGCCAAAGAAACCTTACGAGCCTACGGAGGCAAAGGATGCTTGATAGAAATGTTGTTGAAGAATTCCTTGATGGCCAATTTGAAGATGTGGACTTGGAATTTCCCAAGGACATTTCAAAGGAACAACTCGTGGAGGCTTTTTGTCAATATGTGGAAGATGATTATTACGAGTGGCTGAAGGATAATTTTAAGTCTTTCTTTAATCATGGCAATCCTGATTGGGAGTGGATAAGGGAGAGGATTAAATACTATGCTAAGTAATAAAGATAATTGTGAGGAGAAATAAAATGCAATTAGTTCAAACTAGACTGGAAACGCAGCTAATTATCCCTTCCTATATTTCCTTTCCAGTCAGAAAGGGAATCACCAGGATTAAAGAGATTCCGCTCGAGTTACCTGATTACTGTGAACGTACCATTCAAGGTTTGGTTGACACTTTTAAGTGGAAGATTGCTAAGCCTCTTTTAGAGGCCGAAAACCCAGAGGAAGAGTTTAAACGACTACGCAATTCCTTTGCCCCGCTCCGCCTCTCTATAAATGGTTATATTTTTTATATATGGGCAGTCTATCCTAGGGAAAAGCAAAAATATTTTACGGAGGGGGCTGAGGAATTCGCCAATATGGTAGAAGAGCGAGGGAAGGTGTTGTTAGGGGAAGAGGCTTTAGAGACATTGCTTGGGGTACAGAGACTGTCAATGCATTTGACTAAGGACTACCTTGAGTTGTGGGAGCACCTTGACCTTTCACAATCAATCTTGCCCCTCTATGAAATTGCTACTGATTTTGATTTGTGCTTTTCATCGATAATTTTCCCCCTCATTGGAGAATTAAAGGTAGCAGAAAGAGAGAAATTACAAAACCTCCAAATTCTTGTAAGTTGGGCTAAGAAATACATTTTAAAGTATGCCTTTGAATTCTCACAATTCCTGAAAACTCAATTATCAATGCCAGGAAATGCCGAATTTTGTAAGAAATTCTATACTAATAAAACTGCTGAATTTGTTGGGAGCGGGCCTGAGGGCGTATACGAGGCTCTAATGGAAGAACGTCAGAAAGAGAGGGCCTTAGAGAATGGTTGACCGATACGTGCTTGACACCTCCGCTATAATGACAATGTGGCAGGATGAAGATGGCTCTAATGATGTAGCAGGATTAATAGCAGAAGCTGCGTTTGGGGGATGTGAGCTTTACCTTTCCTTTATGACCTTCTTTGAAGCCTATTACATAACAAAGAGAAAAGCAGGTGAATCTAAAGCTCTTGAAATATATTATTGGCTTACGAGTTCTTCCGCTAAGCGTGTAAATCTTGAAGAAGATATCTTGGTTAAAGCGGGAGATTTAAAGGCTAAGTATCAAATATCTGCTGCTGATGCTTGGATCATAGCCACCGCTTTATTTAAAAATGCTGCTGTTGTTCATAAAGATAGCGAATTCGATCGTATTACAGACTTACCAATAGCTTTTATGAAAGTCCCTAGAAGCGGCACAAAGGCACAGCGATCCTGACTGGGAATAGATAAGGAGGAAAAGTGAATGCTTGGGCAAAGACCATTGAGGAAGAGAACTATGAGTATGCTGGGTAAGGAAAAATTTATAACAGCCGATAAAGGCAAGAAAAAAGCAGTAATTTTGGATATTAAGTTTTATGAAGAAATTCTGGGGGATTTGGAGGACTTGCGACTTCTAGCTAAGAGGAAGGATGAAGCTACGAGTTCCTTACAAGAAGTGGAGGAGAGGCTAAAAGCTCGTGGTCTCCTATGAAGTTAGGATAGCTCACTCGGCAGAGAAAGGGCTTAGCGCTCTGCTTAAGTCTGTTGTACCAGTTCTCTACCGAGGGTAGTTAAAGCTAATGAAAAACACAGCGATTGCCAAGGTATTTAGTGATATTGCTGACCTCCTGGAACTCAAGGGGGAGAATGTCTTTAAGATTCGGGCTTACCAGAAGGCAGCTCGGGCTATCGAGCATTATCCTAAGGAAATAAGAATTATGCTTGATGAGGGGGAGGACTTACAGAATATTCCAGGTGTGGGTGAGGCGATAGCTAAAAAGACTACCGAGCTGGTGACCACTGAGAAGCTGGGCTACTATGAGAATCTGAAAGCTGAGTTTCCTGAGGGGATAACTAATCTCCTAGCTATTCCAGGAATCGGGCCTAAGACAGCCAACAGGCTTTCTAGGGAGCTAGGGATAAGCTCGGTTGATGCCTTAGAGCAGGCAATCCTTGATGGTCGAGTAGCTAAGCTTTTTCGTCTTGGCGATAAGACAGCCAGCAACATCCTGCAACAAATTCAAGCCTTGCGGCGCAAAGACCAGCGTATTCCCATTGGTGAGGCTTTGCCCATCGTGGAGGGAATCCTTGGCTCACTCCGTTCTGTTCCTGGAGTGAGGAATTTAACCTACGCTGGCAGTTTGCGTCGGTTCAGGGAAACTTTGGGTGATATTGACCTTATGGGCACTGCTGATAATCCCAAGGAGGTTATAGATACTTTTGTTTCTTTGCCCCATATGGGACAGGTGCTGGCTCAGGGGTCAACTAAGGCAAGTGCTATTGTTTCTGGGGGGTTGCAAGTTGACTTGAGAATGGTGGAGCATGATTCTTTCGGTTCCTTACTCCAGTATTTTACCGGGAGCAAGCAACACAATATTTCCCTGAGGGAAAGGGGACGAAGGCAAGGGTTAAAGTTGAGTGAGTATGGCATTACCGATTTAGCTATGGACAAATTGGAGAAATTTGCTGTGGAGGAGGAGTTCTATCATCGGTTAGGGCTCCAGTACATTCCGCCTGAGCTTAGAGAGGCCCAAGGGGAGGTGGAGAGGGCAGAGCAGGGGACTTTGCCAAGGCTTGTGGAATTGTCCGATATAAAAGGGGATCTTCACATGCATACTGACTGGAGCGACGGACATAACTCACTTGAAGAAA
>PCSL01000041.1:495-3427 GCA_002772325.1 Chloroflexi bacterium CG23_combo_of_CG06-09_8_20_14_all_45_10 | reverse complement strand
GGCGGCTAAAAATTTAGGCTATCAGTATATAGCCATTACCGAGCATTCTGTGGGGCGGGGCATTGCTCATGGGCTTGATGAAGGGAGGCTGAGGAAACAAGTTGCTGAGATCAGGGCGCTTGATGAGAGGTTGAACGGCATCCGTGTGTTTACTGGCATTGAGGTTGATATTCGAGCGGATGGCAGCTTGGATTTGCCACACGAAATCCTCTCTGACTTGGATGTAGTCATTGCTGCCGTGCACTCTGCCATGAATCAAAGCGAGGAAAGAATGACGAAGAGAGTACTGGGTGCCATAGAAAACCCGGATGTTGATGTTATAGCTCATCCTACTTGCCGTCTCTTAGGGGAACGTGAGCCTATCGCCATAGATTTGGAAGCTATCTTTCGGGCGGCGGTCAAAAATAATAAAGTGCTGGAGATTAATGCTATGCCTGAGCGGCTTGATTTAAACGACGTTCATACTTTTCGAGCCAGAGAGCTGGGAGTAAAGCTTGCTATTCAGACTGATGCTCATAGTGTTACTCACCTGGGTTTTATGAGGTTTGGAGTTAGTGTGGCTCGGCGAGCCTGGTGCGAGCCTCAACATATATTAAATGCTCTGCCTCTAGAGGAATTGCTTGCCTTTTTAAATAGAGATAGATGAGTAGCATTCTGGCTATTTTTGACCTGGATGGGACCTTGTGCTCAGGACATATCTGGGATGGGTTCGTCAAGTACTGCCTTGAGCATAAAAGGAAGAGAGCTTGGCTATTAGCATTTTGGGCTAATCACTTCCCCTTATGGTTACTAAGCAAGTGCAAATTGCGCAACAGGGAAAAATGCCGGGTGAAGTGGCTGGAGGATATGAGCGGCATTTTTAAAGGAGCAAGTGAGGAAGAAGTGCTAGAAGTTTTTCATTGGGTTGCTGATAACCACATATCCAAATCGTTGCGCCGCGATGTAGGCGAGATGCTCGAGCAGCATGAACAAAGTGGGCATATAGTGGCAATTGTCTCTGCTACCTATAGCGAACTCCTGGAGATTATTGGGCAAAAACTAGGGGTGCCCAATGTCATTGGCACCAAGCTCGAGGTAATTGATGGTAGGTGTACTGGCAGGATTTTAAAACCTTTGTGTTTTGGTGAAAATAAAGCTAAATTGCTTAAAGAATTCATTGAACGAAATGGATTGGAAATAGATTGTTCATCGAGCTTCGCTTATGCCGATAGCATGTTCGATATTCCATTATTGAAACTAGTAGGTAACCCAGTGGCAACTTACCCCGATAGAAATTTGCGTCAATTTGCTGAGCATAATGGCTGGCAGATATTGCCTTGAGCCCTCAAGGGTGACGGGATATAATTGAGATAAAATTAGGGAGTGTTAGGGGTGAGTATGATGTCCTCCTGTGCTGCTGATATTCAGGCAATTGAATATCTAAAAGAGGCTATTGCTGCTGGTAAGCATTGGTATTTGGCCTTACTCGAAGCCATCAAATTGTGGACTAGTCCTGAGGAAGATTACCGCGGACGTCACTATCGGTATCTTATTGACAATGAAGCTTTTGATTGGTTGGTTCTGGCGGAGCGGTTATGTGAAGAGGTCGATGGGCTTATCCCGGAGAATGAACTAATTGACCTCCTTTTCTTTGACCGGCCGCCGATAGAATTGACTAAAGAAGAATTTAGAGAATTGGTTGGTAAGGCCAAGTATCAAGCTTACCTCAACTATCTTTATGGTGTCCTTGTGGAGCAAATTTTGCTTTTAACTGTAGCTGAAGAGGTCCGCAAAAGAAAGCGGGCTTTGGGCTTGGTCAAGGATGGAGGGGTAATTGACGAGGCGTATCGACGCATCTACGGTGCCACTCAACAGGAGTTGGTGGCTCGCTTCAGGAAGGAGAAACATTATCCTAAGCGTAAGTCTACGAGTTTGAGTGAGGTTAATGAATTCACCTATTGGTTATTTAAGCAGCGTCTAAAGGGAAGTGACAAATCCTGTGTTGCTAGTGATACCAAAAAAGCCTTAGTGAAGCTGCACCATTATATGAGGCTAAAAAATCACAAAGTTTCTTAATCGAACTGAGATAGTTCTGATTTTAATCTCTCCAATTTGTCTCTAAGCAGGTAAAGTTTCTGTTTTTCCTTTTCCACGATATGCGGTGGTGCTTTGGTCAGAAAAGTAATGTCCCTTAACCGTGTATTAAGCTGAGCAATCCTGGCTTGGGTTAATTCCTTTTCCTTTATTAAGCGCTTCTTTTCAGCAAGCTCATCTATCATGCCTGTCCAGGGCAAAAGCACCTCGGCTTCTTTCAGAACTAGAATGAGTGCCTTTTCTTTACCAGCTTTCCTTTCTTGTCGCTTGAGAATAGCTAAAGGGCGGGCTCGAGCCAACGTTTCTATAGCTTTGGCTTGAGAGGTAATATAAGGCAAGAGATCATCTGTAAAGATGCCAGCCTTAATCCATTTAGACGGTGCTACTTTATATTGGGAGCGAGCATTACGGATGGAGCGGATAATCTCTATCACTGCATCCATAGCTCGTTCTGCTTCGGAGTCGATGGCTTTCTCATTAGGGGTAGGATACGGAGCTATCATTATGGAAGCTGGCATTTGGAGATTCTTTGCTTCGCTCAGAACTAGCTGCTGCTTTAGGCTTTGCCATAGTCCCTCGCTAATGAAAGGCATGAAAGGGTGGAGAAGACGCAGTGATTTTTCTAGAGTATTGACCAAGAAGGGTAAAGGCGAAGGAGGTAATTGAGTCCTAAGCCGTATCTTGGCAATTTCAATATACCAATCGCAGAACTTTGACCAAATGAAATCGTAGATTTGCTGAGCCGCTTCGCCAAATTGGAAGTCTCCCATCAGTTGGGTAACATTACTGATAAGCCGGTTTAGCCGGCTGCAAATCCAGCGGTCTTCCACCCGCTGTGGTCCTTGAGTTTGCTTCGCGG
>PCSL01000041.1:268-410 GCA_002772325.1 Chloroflexi bacterium CG23_combo_of_CG06-09_8_20_14_all_45_10 | reverse complement strand
CAGAATGACAGGAAGCGAAGGGCTCGCAATGACATCTACTTGTAAGGTGTGGCCTTTTAGCGCTTCGGCATCTATACTCTGGAGGATGAATCGGGTGGCATTCCATATTTTGTTGACGAAGTTGCGGCTAGATTCCAGCTTC
>PCSL01000041.1:0-249 GCA_002772325.1 Chloroflexi bacterium CG23_combo_of_CG06-09_8_20_14_all_45_10 | reverse complement strand
CATTTCCAGGTGAGCTTCCCATGGTCAAAGCAAATCGAAGGGCATCAACCCCATATCGAGCTACTGCTTCAAGGGGATTGATAACATTCCCCCGCAACTTGCTCATTTTTTCTCCACTTTCGTCTCGAATTAGACCGTGGAGGTAAACGGTGTGAAAAGGTATTTTGCCAGTATCTTCTAGCCCCATCATAATCATCCTGGCGACCCAGAAGAAAAGGATATCATAGCCAGTTTCCATTACCGAGGTGG
>PCSL01000088.1 GCA_002772325.1 Chloroflexi bacterium CG23_combo_of_CG06-09_8_20_14_all_45_10 | reverse complement strand
CAAAACGAGTTTTGGTATTTGAATTTGGAATTTAGAATTTGTTTAGAGTTTAGAAATTAGGATTTAGAATTTAAGGTTGTTGAGATGGCTGAAATTGAACGGGGAATCAAAATTAAACAGCCTTTTCCCCTGAAGGAGGTGAGAAGATGGCACTGGAATTTGATGACTCCTTTAAAGAGCTAGAGGAATCTATTATGGAGGATATGCGGAGGATCTACTCCGGGAAAGTGATTGACCACTTTCTTAACCCAAGAAATTTGGGCCAGATCCAAGCTCCTGACGGATTTGGGAGAGTAACTGGCTCTTGTGGGGATACCATGGAGATATACCTTAAGACGAAAAATGGTAAGGTTACCAATGCCACCTTCTGGACTGATGGTTGTGGCCCCAGTATCGCCTCTGGCAGCATGGTTACTGAGTTAGCCAAAGGAAAGAGCATTGCCGCGGCTCAAAAAATCACCCAGGATGATGTCCTGAACGCCTTAGGAGGGCTCCCTGAGGAGAGCCTTCACTGCGCCCTCTTGGCGGCAAACACGCTTAGGGAGGCGGTCAAGGACTATTTAGCTTTCAAGAACGAACCATGGAAAAGAGCTTACAGAACCGCTAGATGAGGTATTATACTCGACTTATATTAAGTGGAAGCGATCCTATGTCAAGCTCAAAGGTTTCTATTTTCGATTCTCTGGCGTCAGCCTACGATACCTGGTTTGATCAAGAAGGCAAGCTCATATTTGCCTCGGAAGTCGAAGCTCTGAAGCAAGTTTTGCCTTTGCTACCTAAGCCTTGGATTGAACTTGGACTGGGCAGTGGTCGTTTTGCCCAAGCTTTAGGCATAGCTGTTGGCTTGGACCCATCTAGCGAACTTTTAAACATGGCCAAAAATAGAGGCATAAGCGTGTTTCTGGGCAGGGGCGAGGAAGCACCATTTAAGGACAATGTTTTTGGGACAGTTTTCCTCATTGTCACCTTATGCTTTGTTGATTCACCTGAGAGAATTTTGAGCGAGGCTGCTCGCTTCCTCAGAGACGAAGGGAAGGTAGTGTTGGGCTTGATACTAAGGGAAAGTCCTTGGGGTCAACTCTATCAAATAAAGAAAGAAATGAGACACCGTTTCTACAGATATGCTACGTTCTATAGCTATGTTGAGGTTGATATGCTTCTAAAGCAAACTGGCTTTTCGGCCGAGAAGGTAATCTCAACGCTTTTTCAGAATCCTAGCAAAGTAAACCATATTGAAGTTCCACAACAGGGCTTTTCTCGTGACGCTGGCTTTACGGTGGTGCTAGCAAGCAAATCTTCCTCAAGGAGGTAGGACAAAATGTTGGCTCTATTATTTATGGACCAGTGCCATCTCGGCGATTGGGCAGGTCGCAAGGATGTACTTGAATGAGTGTAGAAGAGGCACTAGCTGAACTTCAAGCTGTTTTAGGTAAGGGATTGCATCCCACGGCAATCTCAAAGGTGAGAGAGGTTCTGATTAAATTAAAAGGCAATAATGCTCAAGACAACAAGAAGATTACCCGAAAGCCTTACTAGCAGAAATTATCCCTTATTTATTTTTTATACCACATTACTCCTTCGCTAACTCTTCAATTCTAGTCAAGATATTGTCAAGTCTCTGGGATAATCCACTCACCTCTTCTTTTAATGATGCTGAGGAGAGAGGTTCCGGTCTTTGAGCCAAAATAGGCTGATAGAATGCATATCTATAGCCAATCTCTAGAGTTTTCGCTCCAATGATTTCACTTATTTTGTAGCCTGCCCAAGGATTCTGCCGGCAGCCAAAAGGCGAGGCTTTCCCTTCTGCCACTGCTCTAGCGAATTGCCCACAATTACCATGCCCACAAAGGCCACAATTAAGCTTAGGCAGAGCTTGATAGATTTCCCTTATTTTCTCCTTCTTACTGAGTGCCATTTATTTACCCGCTCCCTCTAATTCAATCAATAACTGGGATAAGCTCTCATTTGACTTTTCCATCTCTTGGGCTGCCTAGAATCATATGCTTTTCGTTTTTTTCCCTTTTCTTAGCCAAGCTTGTCTATTAGCCTCTGTATAGGGACTGCTACCTGATCCTCTTGAACGTAAGGTGAATAACAGCTATCAATCTGAACCAGTTTGATAAGTGGCATTTTATTGGCTATGGCAACGGCAAGCTTGTCAACTGTTCCAGATACTATCTCCTCGGATATCAGCTGAGCCCCTATCAATGTCTGGGTTTTGCGCTCAGCAATGAGCTTATACCAAGCGGGCTTGCCATGCCTTGGCTCTCTCAAATAAGGGGTATTAACTATGGTAGATGTTATTTCTATCCCTTTCTCTTGAGCCTCTCTTTCAGTAAAACCCACTGCACCCACCTGGTGGTCAAATATCTTGGTGATGAAGGGCATGACCGTGCCTCCATAGGAAATTTTATTGCCCAAAACTGCGTTTCTTCCTGCTATATATCCAGTTCGAATTGCATTAGTAGCTAATTGATGGCGTCGCTTGGAACCTATAATCATGTCCCAATTCTCCATGCAATCCCCGGTGGCATAGACATGGGGCTCGCTTGTTTGGAGGTATTGGTTCACAACTATACCTCTTGTTTCTCCTATCTCGAGCCCCACCTTTTGAGCTAAGTTTACATTGGGTTCTGTCCCGATGCCAAAGAAAATAAAATCTATCTCTAGCTCTTGGTCAGAAAGAATCGCACACTTCTTCCCATTCTTGCTGCTTATTCTCTCAATCCTGGCAGGCAGAATTAAGTCTACGCCCCTTTCCACAAGAACCTGCTTTAGCTTCTCAGTCATATCTTCGTCCAAATGGACACGCATGATATCCCGCCTGACCAGCAGGTAAACCTTGCTATATCTCCTTGCTTTTAGAGCCGCAGCTATTTCCAGTGCGATAAACCCTCCCCCGATGACGGCCGCGCTGCTATACTTCACAATGGCATCCCCTAAGATTCTCCCATCTGCTATATCTGTGCTCAAGGCAAACTCGTTCCTGTTATCCAATCCAGAAAAGGGCGGAACGATTGGGGTAGCGCCCAGGGCTAAGATTGCTTTATCATAGTCATATCTTTTTCCATTAGCGAGGATTTTCTTTTCATCCCTGAGGATATCAGTGACTTCAGTGTTTAAGTGGAGTTTTATGTTTCTCTTTTCATAAAACGATGTAACGCGGTAGCCACGATATAGATCCTCCCATTTGCTAACAGTCCCGCTTAGAACCAAAGGAATTTCACAGGGGTTACATCCGAGCTCCTCTCTTTTACTAAAGACATCAATTTGCGCCTCGCTATTCAGGCGGCGGACTTGTAATGCTGCTATTGCTCCGGTATCTCCGGCGCCGATAATACAGACTTTCATTTTTGCCTCCTGTCATTAATGTTCTTTTTTGAATCGAAATTCACCCCAGCGAAGGAAGTCTTGTTCGTTGCCTTTGGTATAGGCTATTCTTACCACATGCTTCCCAGGATTATTATGATTCACAGTGCCTTGTAGATTGTTATGAAGGCAAGGGCTGTGACCAATGTCGTGAGCTCCATTTCTAGCCACTTAGGTTTAGTTTTTAATGATATTCTGCTTCCTATTTTGGCACCAATCACCGACCCTATAAGCACGAATACTGCTGATAGCCAGATTATATCGCCACGATGCCAGTAAACAACTACAGCAGCAATGGCTGTAAAAATCGTTACAAATAATGATGTAGCAATTGCCCTATGAACATCGATCCTCATAGCTCTTAAGAAAGGTGTGAAGAGGGAGCCACCACTTCCACCGCGCAGCCCTGCCAGATTAAGCAAGGGTATCCTGACAGAACCTCCGCCGATTCCAAACATACCGCTCATGAAACCCGAGAGAAGCCCGATATACAGATAAGCTATGTTTTGTGTTATCAATTATCTTCACCTGAGAATAGTCTTATAAGGATTAGGCTGCTTTCCTCTCCTTCCAAACCTGCAGAAACCGCAATTCAGCTTGGGCAGAACTTCATAGATGTTCCTTATTTTCTCCTTAGTAGCGATTGCCGCCGGGATTTATCCCCCTCCTTGTAATTCGGCCAATAATTTAGACAATCTTTCATTTGTCCTTTCCATCTCTCGGGCTGCCTGTAATATGCTATTGTAAATTGGATTATCTTCTGTGTTCTTAGCTTTCTCCGTCCATTTCTTAAATTTCTCGCTATGTTGCTTGTTATGCTCAGTCCAGGAGGTTAAAAGCACTTTAAGCTTGCCCCTTTCATCAGTGGGGAAATTTTTGAGAATACCTTCAACCATTGTTCGGATCGTATGTTTGGGAACTGCACCGAGGATTTCATCAACCTTCTGGCCATCAGCGAAATACATCTGCATGGGTATGCTCATAATCTGGTATTTCATTGCTGTCTGGGGGTTCTCATCGACATTTATTTTGCAGAACTTGAATCTGCCGTCATATTCTTCAGAGAGTTTGTCATATATAGGTGAGACCATCAGGCATGGACCACACCACGGCGCCCAGAAATCAACCTCTGTGGGAAGGTCCGACTTCAGAACCTCCTCGTCGAAATTTTGATCCGTGACTTCTATTACCTTACTCATGCTAGCCTCCTCTAGGTATGCAATATAGCAAATCTTATATTAAACTTAAAATGCCGAGCAATTCGGACAAGTTCTTTATCACAAAGTTGGGTCTCTCCTCTTCGCTGCTTATTGTTTCCTGGTAGCGGTTGTTCCACTTGAACCAGACGCTTTTCATACCAATTCTGTTTGCCCCAACAATATCTACATCAATTCTATTGCTAACCATAATCGCGTTTTCGGCTTTGACCTCGAGTCTGTCCAATGCAATCTGAAATATCTCTCTGGCTGGCTTTTCGATACCAACTTCCTCGGAGATTACAATAGCGTCAAAGTAATCCTCCAGACCGCAAGTCTCAATAATATTCCTGGCATCAATGCTGTCGACATTGGCAATCAGAGCAATCTTATATCCACCCCTTTTGACGGTCTCCAGGACATCCAATGCGCCCTTGACGGGATTGGCAGTAATAGCCTGCCCCAGACTGTTGTGAATAACAGTTTCTTCAGCCACCAGAGTGTCCCCTAAGTCAAAACATACAGCTTCAATCATGAATTTACTCTATCCATTTTCTCACATGTAGATCCTGCCCCACAAGGAGCAGTCAATTTCATTCCGAGAAGTCCCGAGGAATTCAGAAAATACAGCTAGCTGTATAATTTTATTGATGAAAAAACTTGAGCTTATGGAATTCCTTGCCTCCGTAGATGTGGCTACCTCCAGGGAGATAGCTAGCTATTTCGACGAGCCTATCGGCAATGCTACTCGGTGCATAGAGAAAAAGCAGGGGCTGGTTGTGCCCCTCTACGATGGGAAGGAATACAATAGTCTGAGCAATAGGGAGTATGAGAGGCTGGAATACCTTAAAGCCAAGAAGGACACGGTCTCAAAGCTAAAGAGAAGGATCAGGGAGCTCGAGGAGAGGATCAAGGGGCTTGAGAAGGAAAATAAGAGGCTCAAGAAGATAGAGTCTTCCCCCACCTACGTTAAGGCACGGATTTACGAGCTAATAGATGAGCTGACTGCCCGGAGGCAAAGGGTAGCAAAGATAATGAGCGAGGTTAAACCCGGCTCGGAAGCCGAGAGGAGAGCCTAGGAGAAAGCTGTGAATCAGGAAGTTAAAGAGTTAAGGTCTATCGGAGAGGAGATAGAGAGTCTAATCTCCAACTACCCCACGGAGTAACGAAAATCTATGAAGCCATGTTCTCTCTTGATTTGAAAGGGAGGACTGCAAAAATAAGGTGAATTTGTAAAGGGTTTTTGGGCTCCAGACCAAGGAAAAGAGTGATTCGAGCTTAAGATCTTTTCCAGATGCGGGCATATATCCCAGAAAGATAAAAGTTTTAGGATTTCGTGGCTCGAGATGTGACGAGCCAAGTTTTCTGTCAGAAGCTCTCGAGAGGGGAAAGGGCAGGTCTGAAATCGCATATCCATAACTTAACTCAAAACCCTACGGACGAATCGTATATGACAAGAGGAGGCTTTCCGCTTACCGATCCTTATGAGCCTTCCTAGGTCAGCAGGCTAGATCTTGCATGATGGATTGTGAGGTTCACTTATCGGAAAGATTTTTGATTGCCAGAACCAACACCTAGAGTAAACAGATTTGGGTTAGGATTAATTTTTCCTTTACGCACTGACTGCCTCTCTAGCCTTGAAGATCGCATATTTCACTAAGGGAGGCGCCAAGAGCTCATTTATGATCACAGAGGCTAACACCGCGTTCAACATTATGGCCCCGAAAAGTGGAAATGCATGTTCTGCTAAGAGGATGAGACCTACGCTGACTCCAGCCTTAGGTAATAAGGCAATGCCTAGGTACTTCTTTATCGCACCGGGCGCGTGGGAAATCTCAGCACCTATCCTCGTCCCTACATATTTGCCGGTGCAGCGAAGCAAAACAATTAACCCCGCCAATACTACAGTAGTTTGCATGATCCTCAAATTGAAATGCAATCCCGCTAAAACGAAGAGCAGTACAAAGATCGCATCTTTAATCCCTTCGATCACGTGAAATATCTCTAGCCTTTTTCCCTTGTTTACAAGGAAAAATCCGGCCATCATGCATGCCAAAATTGATGAAATGCCCAAGAGATCCGCAATGCCAACGCATAGCATGATCATTCCAAAAGCTATGACTAATAGCAATTCGCGAGTTCTCGCAAGCCTAGTCATGTGCATTAAGAGAAACCCGAAAGCCAAACCCAACCCCACGGATCCCGCTATCTGCGCCGAGGGAACCCCAAGCATTTGAAACATGGATAAACCTAACCCGCCCACCAAAGATTGAGATATAGCCAAAGCAAAGGCAACGGCAGTTATGGCAATCGCGTCATCGAGTGTGACTACAGCTAACAAACTCGTTGTAAGTGGCCCTTTAGCTCTGTATTCACTCACTATCGCCATGATTGCAGCTGGTGCAGTAGCGCAAGAAACCGCTCCTATCACGAAAGCCATCGGAAAATAAACCTGCCAAAAAGTTGCGCCCTCGATGTTTAGGATGAAATGTCCCAAAAGAGGCAATAAAAGGGTGATGAGAAACCAAGCGCCCAAACTTTGGAAAAGTGTTATCCACGCAATACTTCTCCAGACTTTCCGCAGAGATTCTAGGCGAAGGCTGCTCCCGATCATAAATGCTATGATGCCTAGGCAGATGTTGATGATAAAATCCAAGTTTCCTATAGTTGCCTCCGGGATCACGTTAAGGAGAGAAGGGCTCAGCAGGATGCCGACGATGATGTAACCGGTAATCATAGGGAGTCCGAACCTTCTAACGAGTAACCCGCCGAAGAAACCAACGGTTATTATTATCCCTATCGCTAATACGGGGCTCATCTCCACAAGAACCACCCAAAAGCTTTAGTATGCCATTAAAGTGTAGCCTTTATCAAATCGCTTTGTTGTCTCTAAGGTAGAATGGTACCCTAATCCACAAGCAAAAATGATACCTTGAGCGATTTAAGGTAGCATCTCTAGAAAAAGGAGGTGCTGCCTTGTGAAGAAAGGAGATGTGCTCAAGGTGCTAGAAAGACACAAGATGCTCACTTTAGCCCTGGAAAGGAAGATAACTCAAAGGGAGGCAGCTCTCTTTCCCATACCAAAAGATTGGCAAGGAGGCTTGAAGAGGCAGAAGGTAATCTCGATTGTCTCTTCTACCAACGCACTCATCCCGCACCAAACAGGCTACCAGAGGATATCAGGGATAAGGTAATAGCCCTAAAGAGGGAGAATAGAGGGCGTTCTAATCCCCTTATTGCCGATCTTCTCTATGAAGAAGCAGGGATTAAGATTAACCCCAATACAGTGCATAATATCCTCCTGGAGAAAGGGGAATATTCCCGCTGCTATTGTCGGAGACCTTCCCGCCGCTTTGAGATGGAAGCCTTTGGGCAGATGGCTCAAATGGATACCTCTTCGGGGTCCTGGCTTGAAGGTTACCGTCGTATCTATCTAGTGCTTATTATGGATGATTTCTCCAGGACCATCCTGGCAGCAAGATTTTTCGACTCTGATTCCACTTACAATAACATGCTGGTATTAAGGGAAGCTATAGAGAGATATGGTGTCTTTCCTATTCTCTATAGTGATAATGATTCCAAGTTCAAGCTAATCAGGCCTGCCTGTGGCAGACAGGTATGAAGGGAGTCGCTTCTTCACTTATAGACCTGTCTACCATAGGCAGGGAGGAAACCTTAGACGAGGAGGTTATCACTGAGATCCATCGGGCTCTTCTGGAGCTGGGGATCACTCTTATTACTCATCTCCCCGGCAATGCCAGGGCTAAAGGGAAGATAGAGAGGCTGTTCAGATTCATTCAGGAGCGCTTCATCTCGGAGCACACAGCGAGTAACCTGGATGAGCTCAACTCCCAACTTCAGAAGTGGATTAACTGGTATAACAACCATCATATCAACCGGGACACTGGATGTATCTCCCTCTCGCGGCGCATTCCATCGGCTTTGAGATCCCTAGATGGAGCTAACCTGGATGATATCTTCTGCATCAAGGAAGAGAGGAAGGTAGGCAAAGATAATAGCTTCAGCCTGGATGAGATTACCTATACCATCCCCAGGGAGCACAATATGGTGGCTTTCAAGGTGAGGCTTCATATCCATCCAGGGAAGAAGATCAGAGTATGGCATAAGGAGGAGTTCCTTTGCGAGCTACCTCATGTCAGGAAGGAGAAAGATAAGCGGCATATTATGTTCTTTGATCCTCGCCCCAGAGTATCATTCTAGCTTGTGGGCAAAAGGTATCATCTTAGCTTGTTGACAACAAAAAACTCGCTTAGTCTTAGTTCTTTCACAATATTATCACTTTCTTGGGGATTGCAAAATAAGTTTGATTTTAGCTAGGTGCCCTCCTTAGAAGTTTTAATCTTCCTCACAAGCTCAACCTCAAACCCCCAGTCCCTAAAGGTCTCCCCGCTGATGACCTTATCCCCTCTGAGCCGATGGATAACGCCTTCCCCTGAGGTATCGGTAGCCCCAAAGCCACTCTCAGTTAGCCTGGTTATCAGTTGGGAGTAGTCGCCTTTCAGGGCAACAATGTCCACTCTGGCATCCTTAGCCTCAGGATTATTGTCGAAAAACTTATATATACAGTCCCTAGAGGTATTCTGCTTAGCGTTCTTAGCCCTGGTGTTTTGGTGAAAGCTTCTTGAGCCGGATACCCGCTTCTGTCCAATGGGGAGGCTAGCTTGCGCCACAGCCTCGATTACCGACTCTATCTCCTCCCACGAGGGGTTAGTGATGGCATAATTATCAAATTCACTCTGGAGAGTATATATAGTTTTTTTCGACATCACTGCTGTCCCGAGCTAAAATCCACTCGGCATCCTCGCTCCTTAACCGCTTGTACTCGAAGGCTTTGTGCTTCCTCTTTATTTTGGCTAGTTTTCCCCCAATCTCTGCCTTGCTAAACCCTACAACTTTAACTATCGCTTTTACTGGCTCCTGCCTAACCTTAGCCTTAAGGATATTCATAAGCTTTATCTGGCACTGAGGGCAGCTCCACTGAAGGCAATAAGCCCTGCCTGTGTAGACAGGAACCCCATCGACTCTCATTACGGCTATAACATCCCTGCACTTCCATCTCTTCCTTCTCCAGTGTCTATTAACAGCCCATGTGGAGAAGTATTCCGGTATCCCCGGCTTGCCCATATCCCTCAGTTCTTCAGGGATGGGAACACAAAGGAGTTTCAGAAGCTGGGGATAGTGCCTCCCTCTCTGGTATGCCAGTCAATGAATACACCTTTGTCTAGGTTAACCTTGATATGCTCCTTGCTTTTGCTTGTAGGGTCGATGTGGCCGAAGATCGCCGGGCTTCCCTTTTCCCTCGCTTCTTTCGCTCCAGGGAGATGTGCTAGATAGGAAGTGCAAAATGTTATGTCGACTCAAATTAGCCTGTCAATTCAGATTTGACGATGAGGCAAGGTAAAAAGCACTTGAAGTCAAGGTTAACTAGTTTGGTGTCATTACCTCTTCTCAATTTTGAACTGGCACTTCCTGTCCCTTGCCATACTAGCTTCCAATGAACACTCAATGTCAAAGCCAAAGTGAGAGAATATCTCGTCTATGATTGCAAAGCAAGCCGATTTACATACCATGTTATTCGCTGCTTCCTCTCCATACTCTTTCCCTATAGCCTTGTAGACGCTACACTCATTGAGTCTATAGGAGAAGGCCTTCAGGCTATTTAAAAGGATCTACAGCCTTCTAAAGGGCTGAATGCTCAAATACGCTATTTCGATGTATCTCTGCGGGACGAAGGGAAACCTCATCTCACCTGTTTTTTCCTATAGCTTCCTTTATAACCTCATAAATTCTATCAGGCATTTCCTCCCCTCTTTCGATGCTCTTACGAGCCAGGTTTCTCCCGTACTTTTCCAAAGAGGCACCTTCAATAGCCTTTGGACCCGATGATCTCAATCCCTCCACGAAATTCAGGGGATCGAATTCCTCCGAGAGTTCTTTTATCATTTGCTGATCCAAATCTAATTCGTATTTCTCCATCTAAGCACCCGCCTTTACTGTCACTGCGCCAGTAGGGCATGCTTTAACGCAATCCATATAGACTGTGCATTTATCCCTGAAAACTGCTTGAACTTCATAATCCTCAGGGTCGGTTTCTTTAAAACGCTCAATTTTCGTAGGAGCAACTGCGAAAACAGCTTGTGGACAGATTTGAAGGCATTTTTTACATTCATAAGGAGTAGTGCACTTCTTCTTATCGATCTCAATTTGGGGCATCATCTTACCACTCCTCCGTTAGAGCTGGCAGCTTCTCACGATCGAGAAGGTTTATCGCATTCTGGAGGCAGGCATACGCACATACTCCACAGCCAAAGCAACGGGTCATATCAATGTTTGACTTCTTCACTGTAACTTCCATTTTTATGGCACCAAATTGACACCGTTGGGCACAACTACCACATCCTATACATTCATCATAGTCCACCTTTGCCACTTCATGTCCTTTAAACAAGTAGGGTTTCACATCGTAATCTATCCTCATCCTTATCGCGACACAGTCGGGATAATCGCAAAGACAGATACCCCTAATATAGGGAGTGCCAAAGCTCATTATGGTTATGACCATTCCTCGCTTATGCCAATGGTCAATGTGTTTTTTCGCCTCCCCGGTGGAGAGAAACTCTACCCCACTCTTATATCTCTCGGGCCATTCCTCCCAACGGAACATTCCGACGCCTAATCCCAAGCAAGAACGAGGTCGTTGCTCCCCATCTTCCAAGGTCGCTCGAATAGTTCTTCTATAGATGCAATCAATCCTGGCTATCGGCTGAGCTATCTCGGCCGTTTTTTGCATCCTCTTGTGATACCACCTGTCTCACTCCCGCTCTCTCTTTATACTTTGAGAGCTCCTCCTTCGCTTTTTCAAAAGCTTGGGGTTCGTCTTTTAAATCTACTAGGGGGCTTGAACCTATTGAATGGCCCTCGAATCTCGTCTAAAATCATCGGTTCCTTTTCTTTCCCCTTTTCTACTTTCATATAAAGAGGTCTAGCATAGTTCTTTGGATTTAGATACCACTGGTCACCTTCACCATATTTTTCACATAATTCGCACATAGCTTCCCTCCTTTAGGTCTACGATTATCTCGATAACGAAGACATTGTGCAACCATTCATGCCCTTGGGTCAAGACGGAGAAACAGAAAAATAACCCGTGGGAAAGATGAGAAACCAAAAACAGTCGTTGCCATCTCCGTAGGACCGGAGTGCTATTAACATAATATTTCGCACTTCACTTTATATCCTGAAGATATTTGAAGGCGGACATGGCAGCAGTGACACCATCCCCAACTGCACCGGCGATCTGGCGGGCTGAGTTCCTGCGGATACCGCCAGCAGCGAAAATACCAGGAGCTGAGGTAGCCATTGTTTCATCAGTAACGATATAGCTGGCATCATCTAGGTCTACAATATTGAAGAAGCGATGGCTATTGGGCATAAGCCCTATAGCAACAAAGACGCCAGCCACTTCCAAGATGGAACGTTGCTTTGTTTTTACATTGGTGAGCCTGAGCCCCTTCACTAGTTGCTCTCCCAGGATTTCTTCTACCACAGTGCTCCAGATGAACTCCAACTTGGGCTGGGCAAAGGCTCGTTGCTGGAGGACATGCCCCGCCCGAAGCTCATCTTGCCAATGTATTACATAGACCTTCCTGGCATGCCGACTCAGTTCCAGAGCATCAGTGATGGCAGTGTCACCTCCCCCTACCACTGTTACTTCTCGGTCGCGAAAGAGAAAACCATCACAGGTGGCGCAGTAGGAAACGCCATGGCCTGCCAGCTTTTCTTCACCAATAACTCCCAGCTTACGATACTCCGAGCCAGCTGCGATAATTATAGCTTGGCCTTCAAAACTCCCCTCGCTGGTGGAGGCGCTATAAGGTTGTCCTTGGGCAATACCTGTAACCTCAGCAGTTATAAACTCTAAACCATATTTGACTGTTTGTTGATGCATGAGCGAACCCAGCTCAGAGCCGGAGACACCCTCGGGAAACCCGGGGTAATTCTCTACCAATGTGGCATTCACTATTTGGCCTCCAAATATCCCACGCTCGATTAGCAAGCTCTTTAGCCCTGCCCGCGAGGTGTAGAGCCCAGCAGTAAGCCCGGCAGGACCGCCTCCGATGATGATTACTTCATATTTTGCCACTAACCACCTTTCTCCCATAATTTAAGTAAACACCGGAGTTTCGCCTGGATGTAACCTGTGCCACTTAGCAAGCAGTTCCTCGCGGCTTTCCACATGGTCTGAATCAAGCACAGCAGCATCCACGGGACATATTTGAGCACACTTAGGTGATTCGAAATTGCCCACGCATTCAGTGCACTTGTCAGAGTCGATTACATAAACCTCTTCCCCCTCTGAGATTGCTTCATTCTTGCACTCCTCCTCACAGGCCCCGCAACTGATACATTCCTCGGTGATTTTGTAAGCCATCTGCTAACCTCCTTAAATTTATTTGAGGCCGTTTAATTTTGCCTCAGATTCAAAACTAGATTTGCCCCATGTAGCTCTAGTAATCTTCACCTCCAAAATTTT
>PCSL01000066.1:14759-15376 GCA_002772325.1 Chloroflexi bacterium CG23_combo_of_CG06-09_8_20_14_all_45_10 | reverse complement strand
ATTAGGATTTAGAATTTAAGGTTGTTGGGATGGCTGAAATTGAACGGGGAATCAAAATTAAACAGCCTGATAAGTTAAGGGAGGTGAAATGCGAAAGATAGGTGGTATCCTACTGGGAGTTGGTCTAGGGATTTTAGCAGGCTGGGGGCTTTATCAGTTATTCAGCCGAGCTTTCCCATCATTACCCTTACCAGTTAAGATTGCCATCGCTGCTATAGCTATAGGGCTTATTATTCTCCTGGCATCGCTAGGCAGAGAGAGATATCGGGCATCAAAGGAGGAAAGGGCGAAATTCAAGGAGGTAGAAAAATGATTGTGGTTACTACAGAGCAGATAGAGGGCAAAAGGATAACAGAGACTCTAGGTTTGGTTAGAGGCAGCACCATCAGGGCCAGGCATGTGGGGCATGACATTATGGCTGGCTTGCGAAACATCGTTGGTGGCGAAGTCAAAGATTATACCGTAATGCTGGCGCAAGCTCGTGAAGAGGCGCTACAGAGAATGGTTGAGCAAGCCGAGAAGATGGGAGCCAACGCCATTGTAGGCACCAGGTTCGTAACTTCAATGGTAATGTCCGGGGCTGCTGAAATGGTAGCTTATGGCACAGCGGTAAAGAT
>PCSL01000066.1:2221-14680 GCA_002772325.1 Chloroflexi bacterium CG23_combo_of_CG06-09_8_20_14_all_45_10 | reverse complement strand
CCTACGGGATGTTAGGGGGCTTAGTCTGGTCAAAGATATATACGACTTAGGAATAACAACAGTCTCCAATGTTTGGGTAGTGGATATTTACCGGCTAGATGCAGATTTAAAACCTGGTAAGCTAGCCTTGGTTTGTGGAAGCCTTCTGGCTGACCCGGTGACTCAAGAATATCGGTGCGAATTAACTCCCCAGAGTGAGAGCAGAGTCAGCACTGACTATCACATTGTTGAAGTTGCTTACAACGCCGGCGTCACCGACCCAGTAGAAGAAACTGTCATGAAAGCGGTGTTGGATTTAAGTGTGAGGGGTGTCAAGGCAGTCAAAACGGCGAGACGCTACCTTATTGAAGGGCAACTGGATGAACATCAGCTAGAGACAGTGAGCAGTAGATTATTGCTAAACCCCATTATACAGCACGTAGTTAGAGCGAAGGCAGTAAGATTGCCTCAAAATCCCCAGTATGGATTTAGGCTAAAGCAGATAGACATTCTGGGGGCAGGTGAAGTTGAGCTTGCGGGAATCAGCCGTCAATTTTGGTTTACTGATGATGAGCTTCAGACAATCACTGCTCACTTTCGTAAGCAGGGGCGTAACCCTACCGATGCCGAACTTGAGACACTAGCCCAAACCTGGTCTGAGCACTGCGTCCATAAAACGTTCAAGGGCAGAATCAAGTTTGCTGATATAACTATAGATAACTTACTCAAGAATACTATCATGAAGGCAACTGAGGAACTGAACAAGCCATGGTGTCTTTCAGTTTTTGAAGATAATGCTGGTGTGATTGATTTCGATGGTCGCTGGGCTCTTTGTTTTAAGGTTGAGACGCATAATCATCCATCAGCAGTTGAGCCTTATGGAGGAGCTTCAACTGGATTAGGTGGCGTCGTTCGTGACATTTTGGGCACTGGGTTAAGTGCTAAACCAATCCTAAACACTGATGTATTCTGTTTTGCTCCTCCCGACTTTCCCTATGATAAGTTGCCGCCTGGGGTCTTACATCCGCGTCGTATTTTTAAGGGTGTTCGGGCTGGGGTAGCCGATTATGCTAACCGCATTGGAATCCCTACTCTTAATGGTGCCATACTCTTTGATGAACGATATGTGGCTAATCCGCTTGTCTTCTGTGGAACAGTGGGGCTGCTGCCCAAACAACTATCAAGGAGAGGGCAGCAGAAACCTGGTGAATTGGTGGTGTTAGTCGGAGGCAAAACCGGGCGTGACGGAATACATGGTGTGACCTTTGCCTCAGGAGCGCTTACCGAGGAGTCAACCACAATTTCCTATAGCTCAGTTCAGATTGGCAATCCCATTATGGAGAAGAGACTTATTGATACCTTGCTTCAAGCCAGAGACCGTGGGTTATACTCAAGGATAACTGATTGCGGTGGCGGTGGGCTCTCATCGGCAGTAGGCGAGATGGCTGCCGAGACTGGGGTGCGAGTCCACTTAGATAAGGTTCCACTAAAATATTCCGGGCTGTCCTATACAGAAATATGGGTATCCGAATCTCAAGAGCGGATGGTGGTGGCTGCCCCACCAGACAACATCGAGGAACTATTAACTCTTTTTGCTGCTGAAGGTGTTGAGGCAACAGTCATAGGCGAGTTTACCAACGATCGAAGGCTTCAGCTTTTTTATCAAGGAAACTTGGTCTGTGACCTGAGCATGGAATTTCTACATAAAGGTCGGCCGCAGATGGAGAGAGAAGCAATATGGAAGCAGCCACAATATACTGAGCCTGATTTTGCTCAGCCACAGGACTTAGGCAAAGATTTACTTCAAATTCTTGCCTCGTGGAATGTGTGCAGCAAGGAATGGGTAATACGCCAATATGACCATGAGGTACAGGGGACTAGTATTCTCAAGCCTCTGGTTGGGAAAGATAGCGATGGACCAGGCGATGCTGCCGTTATCAGGCCAATCTTAGACTCGGAAATGGGGGTAATTGTCTCCAATGGCATAAACCCCCAGTATGGAAAGATAGCCCCCTACTGGATGGCAGCATCAGCCATTGATGAGGCCTTGAGGCAAATCATAGCTGTTGGGGGTAATCTAAAGAGGGTAGCCCTGTTAGATAACTTCAGCTGGGGTGATACTAATCAACCTGATATACTGGGTGCTTTGGTTCAGGCAGCTCAGGCTTGCTATGATATGGCCACCATATACGGGACCCCGTTTATCTCGGGCAAGGATAGCCTCAATAATGAATTTGAATTTGAAGGCAAGATTATCTCCATTCCCCATACCTTACTTATCTCGGCTATTGGCGTTATGGAAGATGTGAACCGGGTGATTTCGATGGATTTCAAGAGGGCATGCGACCTGATTTACATTGTTGGCACTACCTGGAATGAACTTGGGGGATCGGAATACTTCAGAACGCATGGTTTTATAGGTAACAGGGTGCCTAAGGTAAATCCGCAACTAGCGAAGGAGCTGATGGATAGGTTAAGTCTGGCAATAGAAAAAGGTCTGGTCAGAGCCTGCCATGACTTAAGTGAGGGCGGCCTCGGTGTTGCCATTGCTGAGATGGCCTTTGCCGCGGGACTGGGAGCCATAATCTACTTAGAACTTATCCCACTGGGTGAGCCCATAGATAGGAATGACTTCATCCTGTTTTCTGAATCAAACAGTCGGTTTCTAGTAGAGGTAGCACCAGAATGCAGAGCAGAATTTGAGAAAGTGGTGAAGGGGATAAACCTGGCAACTATTGGCCGAGTTACCGATGCTGATGTATTAGAGATATACGGATTGAATAATAGGAGGATTGTTGCCATGCCCCTTCATGAACTAAAGGAGGCATGGCAGCGACCTATTCGCTGGTAGAAGCAAATGAGCAAAGTAAGAACTCTAATATTGCGTGCTCCGGGGACAAATTGTGATGTTGAGACAGCATTCGCTTTCCAGCAAGCTGGGGCAATAACCTCCCTAGTCCATATTAATGAATTAATTCGTCGGGAACAACGGCTCTCCGACTATCAAATAATGGTTGTTCCTGGTGGATTTACTTACGGCGATGATATATCCGCAGGCAAAGTGTTAGCCAATGAACTTAGGCTAAAACTTGGTGAAGATGTAGAGAGGTTTATTGATAAAGGGGGATTGGTTTTGGGAATTTGTAATGGTTTTCAGGTACTGGTAAAAGCTGGCATTCTGCCTGATCCGTGGCGAACTAATCAGCCATTGCTAACCTTGGCAGCGAATGATTCGGGTAAGTTTGAGTGCCGCTGGGTGCACTTAAAAGTGAACAAGGAAAGCCCGTGTGTATTCACCAAAGGCATAGAGCACATGTATCTTCCAGTTGCTCATGCTGAGGGGAAGGTCGTAGCCAGCCCTGAGGTCTTGCCCAAGTTAAATGTGGTGTTGTATTACGCCGACGAGAATGGAAGCAGCGAGGCTGGCTACCCCCATAACCCCAATGGCTCAATAGCGAATATTGCTGGTATTTGTGATGCTTCAGGGCGCATTTTTGCTTTGATGCCACACCCCGAGCGGTGTATTCGAGGTACCCAGCATCCACAGTGGACGAGGCAAGGAGTCAAAGAGTACGGAGATGGCTTTCAGATTTTCCTAAACGCTGTGAAGTGGGCTCAGTCCTTATGAATAAAGAAGCGGTTGTTGTAATTGATTACGGTGCCGGAAATTTGCGTAGCGTGGTTAACGCTATCACAAAGGTAGGTTACCAAGCGAAGGTAACGAGCAATCCTAGAGATGTGTTTGATGCCATTGCAATTATCCTCCCTGGCGTTGGCGCTGCAGGAGATACTATGGATAGTCTGGAGAAATTGGGGATGTCTAATGTTATTCGCCAATTAATTTATGAGGGGCGACCATTTTTCGCTGTCTGTGTTGGCTTGCAAGTCTTGTTTTCAAGAACTGAAGAAGGAGGTTGGCATGAATGCCTAGGGGTGATTCCTGGAATTGTAAAAAGACTGCCCTCGGGACTCAAAATCCCCCATATGGGTTGGAACCAGGTAAAACAGACGATTACTCACCCTCTTTTTGACGGTGTACCTGATGAAGCAAACTTTTACTTTGTCCATAGCTATTATGCTGAGCCCGAAGACATGTCAGTTGTGGCGGGTACGACAGATTATGGTATACCTATATGTAGTGTGGTGATTAAGGATAATTTAGTGGCAACCCAGTTTCACCCTGAGAAAAGTGGCGATCAGGGATTGAAACTATATTCCAATTTCCTAAAGATGGCGCTAAGTGAGAGATAAACATATGGTGGCGAGTAGCCATTTTGTCGTAGAACAGTAAGGATGAATTCTAGGAAAAAGATCGGAGTCCTTTCTTTACAAGGTGCTTTTGCTGAGCATATCGCTAGTTTACAAAAATTGGGGGTAGAAGCATTAGCCATACGCCTACCTCAGGATCTTGAGGGCTTAGATGGACTTATCATCCCTGGGGGAGAGTCTACCGTTATTAGTCAACTGATGCTGAGCTATGGTCTGATGGAGGTGATAAGAGAGCTAGCCCAAGATGGCTCCCCAATATTTGGAACTTGTGCTGGCATGATTCTGCTGGCAAAAAGCGCTCTCGATTTAGATATAGAGACCATCGGGGCTATGGATATAAAAGTAAGGCGCAATGCCTTTGGCAGACAAGTCGATAGCTTTGAGACAGTCTTATCGGTGCCGGTTTTGGGTGAAGCTCCTTTCCCTGCTGTATTTATCAGAGCGCCTATTATTGTAGAGATTGATTCTGGGGTCGAAATCCTGGCTAGTCTTCCTGATGGCACTCCTGTCGCTGCCAGGCAAGGAAATTTGTTAGTTTCAGCTTTTCACCCCGAGCTAACTTCGGATTTAAGATTCCATGCCTATTTCTTGGATATCGTCTCGCGAAGAGCTTATAGCCAGCGAAAAAACTGAGCGAGCTAAAGAATTGTTTCCTCTAGCGGGAAAAAACGTGCTGACCTTTAGCGAAAATGTTAACTAAAAGAATTATTCCTTGCTTAGATGTCACTCAAGGGCGGGTGGTTAAAGGCTTGAGCTTTACTCATCTGCGTGATGCCGGCGACCCTGTGGAACTTGCGGCATTCTATTATCAAGAAGGGGCTGATGAGCTTGTCTTCCTAGATATTGGTGCTACTCCTGAGGGACGTGACAATATGGTGGATGTGGTTGAGTGCGTATCAGAACGGGTTTTTATCCCACTTACCGTTGGTGGTGGGCTGCGTAGCATTAATGACATACGACGCATCTTAGAAGCAGGGGCTGATAAGATAGCCATCAATACCGCTGCTGTGTTCAATCCCGAGATTATCAGCCAAGGAGCACAGAAATTCGGCTCTCAATGCATTGTGATAGCTATTGACGCCAAGAGAGCAAATGGCATAGATAATCCTAAATGGGAAGTTTGCATCTATGGTGGACGAAAGTCAACGGGCATTGACGCTATTGAATGGGCTAAACGGACTGTTGCTCTCGGTGCTGGAGAATTGCTGCTTACCAGTTGGGATGCTGATGGTCAACGGACTGGATATGATTTAGAATTGACCCGTGCCATCAGCGAGGCAGTATCGGTGCCTGTAATTGCCAGCGGTGGCGCAGGTAATTTGGAGCATCTCTATGAAGCTCTAGTCATAGGTAAGGCTGATGCTGTCCTGGCTGCTAGTATCTTTCATTACCGTATTTATTCCATTCACCAGGCAAAGGACTATCTAGCTGAAAGGGGAGTTCCTGTAAGAAGATAGAGATGAAGACACAATGGGAGGCTTTACGCTTACTAGAATATTGACTCCGTAATTATAAAGATCAAGGTGAATAATGGCTAGGAAAGCAGTTTTGGTTTTAGAAGACGGGGCACTCTACGAAGGCTACTCTTTTGGCGCTGAAATCATGGCTTATGGTGAAGTGGTGTTCACTACTAGTATGACTGGATATCAAGAGATACTCACCGACCCCTCCTATTCCGGGCAAATAGTAGTTTTCACGTACCCTCTTGTTGGAAACTATGGGATAAACACTGAGGATATTGAGTCCAGACAAATCCAGATAAGCGGCTTAGTGGTTCGTGAATATTGCCAAGCGCCAAGCCATTGGCAAAGCACCAAAACGCTGAGCCAGTATCTAGCTGAAAACAACATCCCTGGCATCAGTGACGTTGACACACGTGCCCTGACTCGCCGCTTAAGGTCTGTGGGAGTGAAGATGGGAGCTATAACGCTAAGCGAACTTGCAGATGAGGTGCTCGAACGGTTAAGAAGCTTGCCTCGCTACGATGATGTAGATTTCGTCCGAGGGGTAAGTACCTCAGTTGTATACCGCTGGGAGAAGGGTCCAACTTTTTATGACTCACTGAATGAGGCTGGAACTATTGGCTCAGCGCACATCGTTGCCGTCGACTGTGGTCTGAAATATAGCATACTAAGAATATTGCATTCGCTTGGCTGTATAGTGACTGCTGTTCCTTCTACATTCTCAGCAGAGGATATTTTGAGATTGAAGCCAGACGGCATTATCTTATCCCCAGGACCAGGAAACCCAACTAATCTCGGTTATATTGAGGATATGGTGAGAAAACTTATTGGGATAAAGCCCATTATGGGCATCTGTTTGGGACATCAGCTTATAGGGCGAGCGCTTGGTGGGCGAACATATAAACTTAAATTTGGGCATCATGGTGCCAACCATCCTGTACGTGACCTGGAGACAGGCAGGGTTTACATTACAGCACAGAATCATGGTTATGCCATTGATGCCGAAAGCCTCCATAGTGGGCTTGAGGTTAGCCATGTAAATCTAAATGACGGTACTGTGGAGGGGCTTCGCCATCGGGAGATACCTCTCTTATCCATCCAATACCACGCGGAAGCATCACCAGGCCCATTGGATAATGTGTATTTGTTTGAGAGGTTTCTCAAAATGGTGGAGGGGGAAAAATGTTAATCCTTTGGAATATGAAACCGGGGTAAATTTTGGGTTTTATATGGAATTGTTGACTTTTGCCCTAATTTATGGTCTGATGAGAGGAAAATTATCCCCGAAAGGAAAGGAGGATTAATGATTAGCAGGGATAGAGCCGAAGCCAAGGAATATGTCCTCAAAACAGCCAAGGAGCAAGATATAAAATTCATCAGGTTGTGGTTTACCGATATCTTAGGTTTTTTAAAGAGCTTCTCTATTACTTTTAGAGAGTTGGAGGGGGCTTTAGAGATGGGAAGTGGGTTTGATGGTTCATCCATTCAAGGCTTTGTCCGCATTGATGAGAGCGATATGATAGCCTTACCTGACCCTGCCACTTTCCAAATCCTTCCTTGGCATTCAGCGGAGCATCAAAGTGTGGCTAGGATGTTTTGCGATATTTGTTGGCCTGGAGGACAGCCCTTTGAAGGCGACCCCAAGTATGTGCTTAAAAGAAACCTTTTAAAAACTATGGATATGGGTTATACCTTCTATGTTGGTCCAGAGCTGGAATATTTCTACTTCCAAAATTCAGAAACAACACAGTTTTTAGACCAGGGTGGTTACTTCGATTTAACTCCTCCCGATATAGCCACTGATCTGAGGCGAGAAACAATTCTCATCTTAGAGGAGATGGGCATTGGTGTAGAATATAGCCATCACGAAGTTGCTCCCAGCCAACATGAAATAGACTTACGTTATACCGACGCCTTGACCATGGCTGACAATGTGATGACCTATAAGTTAGTAGTCAAACAAGTAGCTCAAAATCATGGCGTTTATGCCACTTTCATGCCCAAGCCTGTGCTCGGTGTGAATGGCAGCGGGATGCATGTCCATATGTCATTGTTTAAAGGCGATAGGAATGCCTTCTTTGATAATAATGATCCTCATCATCTATCCAAACTAGCTAAACATTTTGCCGCCGGACTGTTAAAACATGCTCCTGAGATTACCTCTGTTACCAATCAGTGGGTGAATTCTTATAAGCGTCTTCTTCCAGGCTATGAAGCGCCGGTTTACATTACCTGGGCACCAAGAAACCGAGCTGATTTAATCAGGATACCTGAATATCAACCGGGGAAGGAAGCAGCGACCAGAATTGAACTCAGATCCCCTGACCCGGCTTGTAATCCCTATTTGGCCTTTAGCGTCATACTGGCTGCCGGGCTGGAAGGGATTGAGAAAGGATATGAACCTCCGCCTCCGCTGGAGAGAAATGTTTTTGAAATGACTGAGAAAGAACGGGAGGAAAAGGGTATAGGTACACTTCCAGGAAACCTATATGAAGCTATAAAGCTTACTGAGAACAGTGAATTAGTAAAAAAGGCTTTAGGAAAACACGTATTTGATACTTTTATCGAGAATAAAAAAGTAGAATGGGAACGATACTGTAGTCAAGTAACTGATTATGAGCTAAAACAATATTTGCCCCTCCTGTAAGGCAACCTGATGTTCAACTTCGACCCCTAACATTACTGGTTATGTTAACCTGTATAACTTGACCGCATTTGGGGCAGGTAACTTCCATAGTCAGCGGTTTTTCCATCACCCTTTCCACAAGAGATGTAATTACTGAGTCCATGTTATCCAGTCTTCTATCCAGCATATCGAGGCGTTTACTCACCTGCTCCATAGCTAGCTCGGGGGTAACTTCAGCAATCGGGTCACCTTTATCCCTTAAAGCCAATTTATAAACTCCTCTCAACTACGCCCAGAGACTCCAGCTCAACTTTATCTTTTTGTATTAGCTTATCTATTTCACTAGAGACGGTGTGCTCCAAATACTTCCGAAAGGCTTCCCTTGCTGCCGGTGATGACCGCACTGCCACCTTAGCTTTCTGCCATTCATCACTGATCACCTCGCTAATTTGCTCAGGACTTATAGGCTCTTTCCCCTGCCATATGCTCTCAATTCTATTCAAGGCTCTGGTTGTTATAGCTCTCTTCAAGCGATCAAAAGAAAATACCTCCTCCCAACTATATGCTTGTTCTGTTTTTCTCTCCACCATGGTTTATTACCTCCAATCAGCTTTGCTTGATATTACTATTATAGGTTTAACCACATGACCTGTCAAGATATACTTGGCTAATATGTATTGATTTATAATCATAAGTAGTATACATTATTTAGAGGAAGGAGGTGTCTAACATGCCAGAAGTAGTAATTGGCAAGGTGACCGATTTTTTTGCCAAGCCGGTGGTAGCTGGTGTGGAGCTAAGCGGTACATTAAAGATAGGTGACAAAATCCACATCAAGGGCGTCACTACAGATATGGAACTTGCTATAGAATCCATGCAAATCGATCGCGTTGACATCACCGAGGGCAAGCTTGGCGACCTTGTCGGCATAAAGGTTCCTGAAAGGGTAAGGCGGGGTGACATAGTTTATAAGGTCACGGAATAGATTGCTTCGTTTCACTCGCAATGACACGGAGCAAATTTGCCATTTCAATAGCGCTTACCGCGGCAAGAAAGCCTTTGTTGCCCTCTTTAGCTCCAGCTCTTTGAACAGCTTGTTCCAGGGTATCAGCAGTAATTATGCCCTGTATTATTGGTAACGCGGTGTCCAGGCTTATTTTACCGATTCCTCTGTGTACCTCGGAAGCTATATATTCGAAATGCGGTGTGCCACCGCGAATCACGGCACCGAGGCATATAACAGAGTTATATTTACCACTTTGCGCTAGCCTCTTAGCTATCAGTGGAATTTCAAAACAGCCTGGTGTCCAGGCAATGTCAATATCCTTCTCATCAACGCCATGGCGTAACAAAGCATCTCTTGCTCCTTCGAGCAGCCTATTGGTTATCAACTCGTTAAATCGGGAAACAACTACAGCAAATTTAAGACCCTCCCCTACTAACATTCCTTCATAGTGCTTAGCCATTACTTAACCTCCTCTACACCTAAAAGGTGTCCTAGTTTTTTTTGCTTGGTTTCCAGATAGTGAATATTATAAGGGTTGGGTGAAACTATTAATGGCACAGTCTCCACTATCTTAAGTCCATAGCTCTCCAGTCCAACTACCTTTTTAGGGTTGTTGGTAAGTAATCGAATATTATGTAAACCTAAATCAGCCAAAATCTGAGCCCCCACTCCATAATCTCTCAAATCAGGGGGAAAACCCAAAGCGATATTGGCTTCCACAGTATCCATTCCCTGATCTTGAAGGGCATAAGCGCGGAGCTTATTATGGAAACCAATCCCCCTTCCCTCCTGCCTCATATAGAGGAAGACTCCCCTACTCTCCTCAGCTATGGCTTGCATTGCCAGCCTGATTTGGTCACCACAGTCACATCTGAGACTATCGAAGACGTCTCCAGTAAGGCATTCACTATGGACGCGTACTAAAACTGGGCCACCACCTGATATGTCACCTTTGACCAAGGCAACATGCTCATTGGTATCAACACTGCTCTTGTAAGCCATGACTGTAAATTCGCCAAACTTGGTAGGCAGCTTAGCCTCAGCTACCTTTTGCACTAACTTTTCGTGACGAAGGCGATAAGCAATCAAATCTGCAATAGTTATAATCTTCAAATCATACTTAGAGGCCATGATCTCGAGCTCAGGTAGCTTTGCCATAGTGCCATCCTCATTCATAATCTCGCATATGACGCCAGCGGGGTAAAGTCCAGCTAATTTGGCTAAGTCAACGACGGCTTCAGTATGACCTGCTCGCACTAGCACTCCTCCATCCCTGGCTCGAATGGGAAATACATGCCCTGGGCGGACTAAATCATCTGGCTTACTATTAGGATCGAGCACTGTTTTTATGGTTTGTGCTCGATCAAAAGCGGAAATTCCAGTAGTTACTTCGTTCTTTGCTTCGATAGAGACTGTGAAGGCGGTGCAGTTTTTTGAGGTATTATCCTGAACCATTAACGGTATTGCCAATTCATCAAGTCTCTGTTTGATCGTAGGAAGGCAAATTAAGCCCCGAGCATGCTTGGTCATAAAATTTATAGCCTCAGGAGTAACCTTCTCTGCAGCCATTACCAGGTCACCTTCATTTTCACGGTTCTCATCATCAACAATGATGATAAACCTGCCTGCTCTTATATCTTCAATCGCCTCTGGTATAGTAGCTAACATTATTTGAGTTCCTTCGCTTCACTCAGGACAAGCCTTTTCTCACGAATCCATATTCCTCCAGAAAGTCAAGGGTTAGGTTCTGGCTACTTCGTTCCCTCAGCCGCTCTACATACTTAGCTATAATATCTGCCTCTAAATTAACCTTATCACCAGGTCTCCTATTACCTAAAGTGGTATGTTCCAGGGTATAGGCTACTAGAGATACGGCAAAGGAAAAGTCATCAAAGCCTGCAATGGTGAGACTAATGCCATCGACAGCGATAAAGCCTTTATCAGCGATATAAGGCATTAGTTTGGCCGGGGGTGAAATTCTCATAATGCGTGCCGCTTCCTCAGGAATTACTGAGATTACTTCCCCTATGTCATCAACATGACCCAATACTAAATGACCACCAAGCTGTCCACCTACTACAAGTGCTCTTTCCAAATTTACCTGGTCGCCGTAATGAAGTCCACCAAGATTGGTGTGACGCAATGTCTCTGGCATGACATCAACGTTGAAAGCATTACTGCTTAAAGAGGTGACTGTCAGGCAAACTCCATTAACAGCTATGCTATCGCTTATTCTCATCCCTTCAAGTACCCCTTTGGCCCCAATGACTAAACGGTGTGGATTCGCTTCCTTGATTATGCCAATTTCTTCAACTATCCCGGTAAACATACTGCTGCTCTATAAAAATTTACGATTTTTGTCGTGGTCCCCTTTTCACATACCCGCTAACTAGTATGTTATCGCCGAAGTTCTTAATATTAACCCGATCAAGGCATAAAGCTTCAACCACGCTATCAACTCCATCCCCACCTACCGCGGTCTTAGCCTCATTACCACCAATGATAATCGGCGAAATGAAAGCTATCACTTTATCCACTAGCCTATGGTCAAAGAGAGAGCCCAGGAGCTTGCCTCCTCCTTCTGCTAAAACAGTAACTATGCCTCGTCTTCCCATCACTTTGAATAATTCTTCCAAATCTACTAGTCCTCCCGCCCCCGGTAATTCCAGCACCTCGACTCCAATTTGGGCCAGTCTTCTTTTCTTTTCCCTATCAAAAGGTTTAATTGTGGCAAGCAAAGCCTTTCCTGGTTGCTTAAAAAGCTGAGCATTCAATGGTGTTCTTCCATTGCTATCAACAATTAGACGCAGTGGTTGCTTTTTTGTCTCACCACCTTTGCCACAACAACCTCTAGCAGTAAGCCTGGGGTTATCAATGATGACAGTATTCACCCCCACCATTATAGCGTCGGCAGTATATCGCAAGATATGTACATAATTCCTTGCCGCCTCGTTACTTATCCACTTAGAGTGACCGGTTTTAGTCGCGATCTTGCCATCAAGACTCATAGCAAACTTAGCGATAACAAATGGCAAGCCGGTAGTAATAAACTTAATGTAAGCTTCATTTATTTCATAAGCTTCCTTTTGGTACACGCCAACGTAAGTTTTAATGCC
>PCSL01000066.1:0-2157 GCA_002772325.1 Chloroflexi bacterium CG23_combo_of_CG06-09_8_20_14_all_45_10 | reverse complement strand
GCCTTATCACCGGCTTGGCGAAGTGCTATCACTTCGGCATGGTCTGAGCCAGCGGGCTGTGTATATCCCCGACCCACAATGACCCCTTCTTTAACAACAACAGCTCCCACTGCTGGATTGGGGCTGGTATATCCCATAGCTAATCTAGCTAAAGATAGAGCGCACTCTATGTATTCTGCAGATAACATTAGCTATTTAGCGCCCCTTGGTAAAATCCTTATAATATCTAGTGGCGATAGGGCCACTTTGCCCCTGATATTTACTTCCTAAACCAGGTGAACCATAAACCTTTTCCACCGGGGAAGTCAAACGAAGGAAAGAAATTTGTCCAATCGGCATCTTATAATAAAGGGTTACTGGCAACTTGGCTACATTGGATAACTCCAGTGTAAGATGTCCCTGCCAGCCGGGATCAACATAGCCAGCAGTAGAATGGATTAAAAGCCCTATCCTGCCCAGGGAACTCTTGCCCTCAAGCCGAGCCACAATATCGTCAGGCAAGGTAATCGATTCCAGTGTGCTAGCTAAAACGAATTCCCCAGCATTTAACAGAAATGGCTTATCCTCGCCAATTTCCACTGGCTCAGATAAGTCATCTATATTCTGCTTGACATCAATATAAAAAGGATAGCGCCAGGTCTTAAACACAAGAAGCTTATTATCTAAATGAATGTCAATGCTCGCTGGTTGAATACAGGTAAGGTCGAGAGGCTCAATAACTATCCTGCCCTTAGCAATCTCCTCTTTGATTGTACGATCGCTAAGCACCATGTCTTTGGCATTGTAGCATTAGCCTTGACAAAGTGCAAAACCAGGCTTTGTGGATTGTCCAGCGCCCTCGTTCTTGTCATTTTGAGCCCACTATGTCATTGCGAGCCCCTCGCCCCCCTGTCATTCTGAACGGAGTGAAGAACCCAGGCAAAGAATCTCTTGTCCTCTTCCGGCCCGCGGTACTGTTTATCATAATGCCAAGAATAAATGAAACTGGTAAAATCAACCATGCCATGACCATTAGCATTACTGTTTACGGTGGTGCGGGGGTGATAGGCGGAAACAAAATTTTCGTCGCGGCGGACAATACCACAATATCTTTTGATTTCGGTATTAATTATGCCCCGTAGGTGTGCCATTCTGACGAGATGTTATGCAGGATGTTATAATCCAGGCGAGGCTTATTTTAGAACTAAGCCGTGAAGGGGATTTCTATGGTAAGGCTTACATTCTATGGTGGCATCATGGAAATCGGAGGCAATAAAGTCCTCCTTGAGGACGATAAAGGAAAGCTCTTCCTGGATTTCGGCTATCCCTACAGCCGATATCGCAATTTCTACGAGGAATATCTGAAGCCCCGTCCTGGAGCAGGACTTCTCGACCTCCTGGCGATGAAGTTGCTCCCGCCACTTGAAGGTATTTATCGTGATGATCTAGAGACACAAGACCTGTGGCAACAATTTCGCCAAGCAGAGCGCTATCGCAGGCTTGGAGGAATAGATGGAGTTCTGCTATCTCATGCCCATCTTGACCACTCTGGTCATATAGCTTTTCTGAAAGAGGACATTCCGATATACTCAACTGCGACCACAGCATTCATCGCCAAAGCAATACAAGACTCAGGAAAAGTAGATTTCGACCAGCAAGTGTCTTATTTCAACCCCACCAGTCAAGAATACCCAACAGGTTGGAAGCAAATAGCCCACATTGCCAGCAACACAGCAAAGCAGCAGCGCCATTTCTGTATTGCTGATATAAAGCCAGAGGTGCTGAGCCCCGATGCAGAGGAGTTCTGGCGCCAGGGATTCTGGGAGAAGCCCCCAAAACAAAAAGAACTTATCTCGCACCCTTTGGAAGAGCACACTGGTTGTAGCTTTAACCTGCGCTGCTTTCCTGTAGACCACTCTATCCCCGGTGCCTGTGCCTGGGGTATCGAGACGAGCTCCGGCTGGGTGATTTATAGTGGCGACCTGCGACTCCACGGCAAGCGAGGCAAGTTTACTGAGGCATTTATAAACGAAGCAGCTAAGTTGCATCCCAAAGCATTAATTCTTGAAGGCACTAATGTGGACAAGCGAACGAATGTTGCTGAGCAAGAAGTGTATGAGAGTGGATATAGGGCTATTGATGGCTCGCAAGGTCTTGTCATTGCCGATTTCTCTGCCA
>PCSL01000119.1:13215-13410 GCA_002772325.1 Chloroflexi bacterium CG23_combo_of_CG06-09_8_20_14_all_45_10 | reverse complement strand
AGCCACTCGATCTACCACCTCAGAGCTTCGTTACCAAGTCCTTATGGTTTGACTTGCCGCAAAAGGCGATTGCTAGAATAGCTGATGCCGGGCTTGATTTCCACGGTGGCTTGCATGCTTGTGAGCATGCTGCTATTGGCATACTTCCCTTATTTGCCCTGTGTGACAGAAATGACGTCGGCGGTGTTTCTACTC
>PCSL01000119.1:8170-13149 GCA_002772325.1 Chloroflexi bacterium CG23_combo_of_CG06-09_8_20_14_all_45_10 | reverse complement strand
TTGCTGAGAAGGGATTTGAGATTATAGCTGAGCTTTGGCAGGCTACTTTAAAGTTGATTAAGGAATGTCCTTGTCAAGACGGCTGTCCTAGCTGTGTCCAATCGCCCAAGTGCGGCAACAATAATCAGCCCTTAGATAAAGAAGCGGCTATAATACTGCTTCAAGAATTAACGAGTTAAACATCGTTTTTCTATTGGTGTTAAGATATAACAAGTAGATTTGAAAATGATAAGTGCCGCTAATTTAGAGAGAATCGAACTCCTCCAGAAATACTTTGGAAAGGAACCTCAAATCTTAATGGCTTTTCTTTTTGGTTCCCAAGCAAAAAGTTTAGCCCGAGATAGTTCAGATTGGGATATCGGAGTTTATTTCAAACCTAAGGACTATTTAGAATTGGAAAAAGAAGGCGATTATCCCAATGAAAACAAGATTTGGGCTGATTTGGTAGATATGTTGAAAACTGACGTTGATTTTTTGGTTTTGAATAGAGCCCGCCCTTCACTTGTTTTTAGTGTTATGAATTCTGGTTTCCCTTTGGTTATAAAAGACAGGAAGTTATATTTGAGACTCTTGTGCAAGACAAGCTACGAGGCGATTGATTTTTGGGAATTCGTATACGATTTTTGGCAAATAAGGGAAAGGGCAAAATCTCTGTCCCCTGAGGATAGAGCGATGCTTATCGAACACCTAGTCTTCTTGGAAGAGGAATTTAAAGACTTGGAAGAATTTGAGAAATTGACTTGGGATGAATATCGAAAGGATCGTTTCAAAAGAAGAAACGTTGAAAGATGGGTAGAAAATTTGGTTATGGCTTCTTTGGATATCGCAAAAATTATCTTAGCTTCAGACAAAAAAGAAGTGCCTGAGACATACAAAGACACTTTGAAGATATTCGGTCTCCTTTATTTCAATCCTTCTTTTGCTGAGAGATTCTCTCAATTTGCTGAATTAAGAAACATTGTGGTTCACGAATATTTAGATGTTAAATGGGGCAAAATCGGAAATTTCATCCGGGAAGCTGCGAATTTATATCCTGAATTCATTGAGAGAATTAAGAAGGTAATAGAGTAACAAGCTCTTTTTTCACCGGCGTTCTTATATCCCAGCTTATAGCACCGCTTAAGATATATCGTCCTGTGCTGTTACCCTACATTTTTAAAAGGAACTAAGTAGTTATTCCTAAAACTAATTGCAATATTGTTGCATTTAGCATTTGGCTCTGGTATAATATCACTCGTGTTTCGAGATTCAATACAGATTTTGCAGGCTCAAGGGTATAAGGTAACCAGGCCTCGGAGGCAGGTGCTCGAGGTTCTCGAGGAAGCTAAAGAGCCGGTTTCTCCCTATGACATACAAAGGCTTCTGAGGCAGCAAGGTAAATCTCTAAATCACGTTACCATCTACCGCATACTGGATTTGTTTTGCCGCCTCAATCTGGCTCACAAGGTTTTGTCAAGCGGGGGATTCGTTAAGTGTAGTTTGGGCAAGGAGGAAGGGTGTCATCGGTTTATGGTCTGCCGCCGCTGTGGAGTCCTTCGGGAGTTTGCTGACGAAGGATTATGCCGGGAGGAAAGTGAGCTTGCTCAGAATTCTGGTTTTCATACTGAATACCACCTTTCTGAGTCTTCTGGGCTCTGCTCTGATTGCTATAGAAAGCGCTTTGGAGAATAGAAAGGCTTCTTGTCAGGGAGGGGACAAGCCTCTCCCCTGCAGTAGGGGGGAAATGCTCAGGCGAATAGCAGAAGAACTCAAGAGACATGCTCCTTTCACTGCTTTTGGGGCGGTCACAGGCATTGTTATCATGGTTATAATAGTTTTTGGCCATGTTTCCTCAGGGATTTCTTGCACCCTTTTTTACACTCTGCATCCGATCCATGTCCTACTGAGTGCGCTGGTAACTACGGCGATGTATATGAGATATAGGAAAGCTAAATTTTGGATAGCCATTTTAATTGGCTGGACGGGGTCGATTGGTATAGCTACGATAAGCGATGCCATAATTCCCTATTTAGGAGGAAGCTTGCTCCATGTCCAGATGGAGTTTCATGTGCCCTTTATGGAAGAATGGTGGATAAACTTTTTGGCCCTAGCTGGTATAGCTCTCGGTTACTGGAAGCAAACAACCAGAATCCCGCACTTCGGGCATGTATTATTAAGTACCTGGGCATCACTGTTCTACTTTACCGCCTTTGGTATAGCTGATTGGATTCCCTTGCTCCCATTTATTTTCCTGTTTCTGTTCCTGGCAGTTTGGATTCCTTGTTGCACCAGCGATATAGTATATCCTCTTCTATTTGTAAGAGATTTTCCAGAGTAGTTATCCTCGTGGTGGGAATCAAGTAGGGATGAATTTAGCGCCAGGACGTGAGAGAAAGCCGATAATGGTTATGCCCCAGCGACTGAGCTGCCCATTTTGCCAATTTAGTGTATTAGCGGTGGATGAGGTTCTTGAAGATGGCACTATTTGTTGGAGGTGCCTTGGTTGTGGTTGTCATCACTATAAGTTGTGGAGGTGCGGGGAATTCGCCGCTGAAGAATATGATAGCCTGTAATAGCATCATCCCGATGAGTCTTACCTGGGCAATGCCTTAACCTGATAGGCTGGTCATCTTAGTAGCTAGCAGCCTTAGGCTAATTACTGAATGTTAACTGCTATGTTATTATATGCTAATGAAGAATCTCAGGTTCCTCATCTATAGCTCAGAAGGAGGCAGTTAATATGGAAAGCAAGATAAAGAACTTTGTTGAGGAAGGGAGGAGGAAATTACCTTTAGAGGATGGGACTGTATATAGCCGCAGGAAGGGAGTCCAGCCTTTTTCTGTATCCCCTTTGCAGGATTATATCCCGATAGTGGGTGAGGAGAGGATAGAAAAACTAGAAAAGCTCGCTCGAAAGCTTGAGGGCATAAGAATGGTGGAGTTTAATTCCACTATGGTGGGTGGTGGCGTGGCTGAGATGCTCTATTCTCAGGTGCCATTTCTAAATGAGCTGGGAATAGAGGATGAATGGAAGGTTGTACATGGCACGGAAGCATTTTATTTGGTGACAAAAAACATTCACAATCTTCTGCAAGGCAAGAAAGGAACCCTTACCTCTGAGATGGTAAGGAGATATTATCGCACTCTTAAGGAAAATGCTGATATCTATGCCAAGGACCATGAAAGGTATAAGCCCGATATAGTGATTGTACATGACCCGCAGCCACTTGGCTTAGCTCGCTATTTGAAGGGGCAGAATGAAAAATGGCTGTGGAGGTTCCACATTGATGTAGAGGGAGATACTTTGGAAGCCAATCCTGTATTGTGGCAATTTATCACATTTTGGGCCAGTTTTTATGATGCTGTTATGTTCTCCGGTGCCCATTATGTGGTGGATAGTTGGCCTTTGCGGAAATATATCAGCCCTCCTTTTATTGATCCCCTTTCTATCAAGAATAAGGAACTAAGGCCTGATGAAATCACTAAGGTTTTGGAGAAGTATGAAATAGACCAAAGCATACCCCTGTTGGTTCAGATAGGTAGATTTGATCCCTGGAAGGGAATTGATACGACAATTAAAGCTTATAAGATTGCTCGAAAGGAAGAGAAGTGCCAGCTTGTGGTAGCTGGTAACATGGCTTCCGATGACCCTGAAGGGGAAAGAATCTTTAACCACGTCTGTGAGGAGACAAGAAGCGACTCGGGCATCCAGGTCATCAGGCTCCCAGATGATGTAGCAGTTAACGCTCTGGAAGTGAATGCTTTGCAAAGAGCTGCCAGGGTAATCTTGCAACCTTCTACCAAGGAAGGATTTGGGCTAGTTATCACCGAGGCTATGTGGAAAGGGAAGCCGGTGATAACCAGGGAGGTGGGGGCAATTCCTATTCAGATCAGGGATGGGGAGACTGGTTTCTTTATCACCACGGCGAAAAAAGCGGCAAAGAAGATAATCCGCTTATTAAGAGATCCAGAGCAGGCAGAATCTGTGGGAAGAGAGGCCCATGAATATGTCAAAGAGCACTTTCTGATGCCTGATAGAGTGGCGGACTATTTGCGGGTGGCCAACTATTTCATAAATGACGAATTAGATAGGGACTCTATAATCAGTTATCACCCCTGGTTCAAGCTCAGCAAGAGAAAAAGCTAGATGCTCACTATCAGTATAAACCCTGTTGCTTTTACCATTGGTTCTCTTACTGTGATGTGGTATGGAATCATGGTAGCTCTGGCAGTCATGGCATTACTAGCTATGGCCTTGCGAGAAACAAGAAGGGTGGGCATCTCCCAGGATATTATTTACAACCTCTTTCTCTGGGGTATCATTGGCGGTTTTATAGTATCCAGGCTGGTTCATGTTATTGACCAGTGGAATTATTATACGGCTAACCCTGGGGCTATCGTTGGCTTTGCTGGGCTAAGTCTCTACGGAGCTATTATTGGTGCCCTTCTGGCAGTGTGGGTCTACATGAGAGTGAGGAGGATTCCTTTCTCAAGTCTGGCTGGTGTGGGCGATGCCATTGCCGTGGGAGCGCCTTTGGCTCAAGCCATAGGCAGAGTCGGCTGCACCATAAATGGTTGCTGTTATGGTAAGCTCAGTCCCTTTCAATCTTTTCCCGGTGCAGTGCTTTATACTCCTCGTGATGTTATTCCATCTCAATACTGGGGTGTGCCGCTTTACCCCACTCAGATTTACTTTCTGCTGTGGAACCTGATAGTTTTTGCCATAGTCTGGCAGTTGCGTGATCGGCTCAAGCCCCAGGGCTCCCTATTCTTCCTTTATCTTTGCTTATATGCTGCCGGTGATTTCGGTTTAAGGTTTTTCCGCGTGAACGAGCCATTTTTATTAGGGCTTCAGCAGGGGCAGGTCATCAGTTTGGCAATATTAGTGATAGCTGTGCCCTGGCTAATCATCAGAATGCGCCGATTTCAAAGGAGTAGTCAGCACTCAGCAAACAGCATACAGCATCAATCTGATGGCTGATGGCTGATAGCTGCTTTGT
>PCSL01000119.1:270-8163 GCA_002772325.1 Chloroflexi bacterium CG23_combo_of_CG06-09_8_20_14_all_45_10 | reverse complement strand
AAAGTCACGAAGATTAAGCCGTAGCACCTGCTCGCCATTCCAGAAACTTTTCTCCAAGTTATACACAATATCTATGTAAGAGGGCATTTCCTCCTGTGTTTTCTGGGAATCAAAATCTACCGCCCTCCAGGTTATATTCCCTTGTTTAAGTTTTAGTTCTAGATGCTTATCTTGGTTGCCGAAGTTGCGGCATTCGATTACCTCAACCTGGCGAGTGAGGAAGGTGGGATTTGAATTGCCTTGTCCGAAGGGTTCCAGTTGTTGGATTAGATTGAAGGCATCGCCTGCGAAAGCGGATAAGGGAACCTCGGCATCAATGACTAATTTGGGACAGAGGTCTAGATGAGATAGTTGGCTCTTGGCTAACTTCATAAGCCTTTCCTCTAACTGAGCTAAATTTTGACGTTTTATAGTGAAGCCGGCAGCTAGGGGATGGCCGCCAAAGGTGATAAGCAAATCCTGGCATTCTCCTAAAGCTTCGGCAACATTGAATTCGGGAATGCTTCGGGCACTGCCTCGGCATATCTCAGGTCCAAGGTTGAGGATGATAGCAGGTTTATAAAATTCGTCTACTAGCTTGCCAGCAACAAGACCAATAACTCCGACAGGATAGCCTTCATGGCCTTCTATAAGCAAAGGGGGGTAAAGCCTGTGAGCTAATCTTTCTTTTGCTTTACATAACACCTCATCGGTTAGTCTTTGACGCTCAGCATTCCTTTCTTCTAATTCTTGGGCCAAAGCGTGGGCTTCTTCCGGCGAGCGAGTAGTGACCAAGCGATAGCTGGTGGTGGCATCATCCATCCTGCTGGCAGCGTTTAATCTAGGCCCTAGAGCCTTGGAGATGTGCTTAGTATTGAGTTCACCTAATTTTAGCCTGGCCAGCGCTCCAAGCTCCTGGAGCCCGATGCGCTGAGTATTGTTAAGCACCTTTAGCCCTTCCTTCACTAAATAGCGATTTTCGCCTATTATAGGAACCACGTCAGTGACCGTGCCTAAGGCTACTAGGTCTAGTAATTCAGCAAGCCGTTTTTCCCTGCCGTCTTTATAAAACAGCGCTTGCAGAAGCTTAAAGGCGACACCCACACCAGCTAATTCAGAGAAGGGATATTGTGAATCCTTTCGTTTGGCGTCAATTGCAGCTATGGCTTGGGGTAGGGTTGCCAATGGAACGTGGTGGTCGGTGATAATCACATCCAGCCCCATTTCTTGAGCTTGTTTTGCTTCCCTGAGGCTGGTGATGCCGCAATCGACGGTGATAATTAATCCCATCCCCTGGCTGTGAAGATTTTCTAGAGCTGGCAATTTTAACCCATGACCTTCGCGAAGGCGGTGAGGGATATAGGGGGTAACTTTGCCACCGAGCCACGATAATCCCTCAGTAAGACTAGCTGTGGCTGTGATACCATCAACATCAAAGTCGCCATAGATAGCGATTTTTTCTCCTGTAAGCAAGGCTTTATAAATTCTGCTTACCGCTTGTGACATGTCAGGGAGCAGGAAGGGATTGCCTCCAAGGCGGTGGTCAGCAAGTAAAAATGGCTCGATTTCACCTAGCTTAACACCACGATTGTAGAGAAGTTGGGCAATTATGGGAGGAAGATTGGCAGCACGCAGATATTCATCTGGTGCCCGAGGTAAGAGTTGCCATCGAACTTGCTGATTTCCCATGTCTTATCCGTTAATAATTTTTTGATTAAAGTCGTTAACTATATCATAAGGAGAGTTGTAGCAAAACTCCTTGCTAGGGGCACTTTTAAGAATTGTTAATAGTTATGCGTAATCCGTAAACAGAGGATAGTGCAAATTTGACCTGTCAGGAGGCCAATAAATATAATCCATACCAAAGTTAACCACATAAATCATCACCATCCTCTCTCCCCTGGTGGGAGGGAGTTAGAGGGAGGGGGAATTCACTAGATTTCATCCTCACCTGATTTTTCCTTTTGAGGGAGAGGAATATGTGTGGAGATTTTTGCAAGATACTTTAATGAAGGTAGTTTTCTATACCCTAGGATGCAAGCTTAACCAGGCGGAGACAGAATCCCTAGCTGGTCAATTCAGGGAAGCAGGATATCAGCTTGTAGCTCCTGATGATGTAGCTGACATTTATATTGCCAATACTTGCACAGTGACTCATGTCGCTGACCGTAAGTCACGCCATTGGCTGAGAGCAGCAAAGCGGAGAAACCCTGGGGCTCTAGTTATTGCCACCGGCTGCTATGCTCAAAGAGCTCCTCAGGAACTAGCTCCAATTGCTGACCTTGTCGTTGATAACGTTGAAGAAAAAGAACATCTGCTCGAGATTGTAAATGGCTTGTCATTGTCAACATCTTCCTCTGTCATGGCAAGTTCCCTTCTACGTCATTGCGAGCCCTTCGCTTCTTGTCATTCTGAGGGAGCGAAGCGACCGAAGAATCTCGCTCAGGACAGGCTCCGCGAAGCAATCTCGCCCCTTAAGAGCATCACCCGAGTTCGCAGCTTGATAAAAATTCAAGACGGCTGTCATAGCCCCTGCGCTTATTGCATCGTGCCTCGAGTAAGGGCTTATGAGTATTCTTTGCCTGCCTCCCAAATAATTGACGAAGTTAAACTGAAAGTGTCTCTGGGCTATAGGGAGGTTGTTCTCACCGGGACTAAAGTTGGCTGTTATAAAGACGCCATCCTGAGCGATAGCGAAGGATCTAGCACTGACCTCAGAGGCTTATTAGAGCGCATTCTTCATGATACAGATATTGAGAGGCTGCGGCTCTCTTCACTGCAGCCTCAGGAAATTTCTGCTGAGTTTCTTTCCCTGTGGCAGGATGGTATCCTGAGCCGAAGTCCTGAATCCTTCGCTTCCTGTCATTCTGAGGGATTAGCCGAAGCCCTGAGCAAAGCGAAGGGACGGCGACCAAAGAATCTCACTCAGGGTAAGCTCCGTGAAGGGGAAGAATCTTACATTGTTCAGGACAGGCTCCGTGAAGGAACTAGGCTATGTCGCCATCTTCATTTGGCTCTCCAGAGTGGCAGCGATACTGTGCTACGAAGGATGAAGCGGTGCTACTCCTTGGATGATTACCAACAGGCGGTAAATCTGATTAAGGAGACAATACCTGGAGTGGCTATCACCACTGATCTCATGATTGGTTTTCCTGGCGAGAGTGATGAAGAGTTTGAGCAAAGCTACCACTTTTGCCAGCAAGTCGGCTTTGCCAATATCCATGTTTTCCCCTTTTCTCCTCGTCCCGGAACTGAGGCAGCCCAAATGCCTAATCAAGTGGGTGATAAAGTAAAGAAGGAGCGCAAGCAGCGAATGTTGGAGTTAGCCCAAAAATGCCGGCATAGTTTTTACGAGCAGTTTTTAGGGCAAGTCATGCCTGTCTTGTGGGAAAAGGAGACAAGTCTTGGTAGCGGCATATATTCCGGGCTAACTGATAACTATATCAGGGTATTTATCCAAAGCTACGAACCCTTAACTAATAAAATAGTGTTAGTTAAGCTGGTGAGATTTCATAACCAGGGAATGTGGGGAGAGCTGGCCAGTGAAAATCCAAATTAAGGTAAAGCCTAATTCAAAGACTGAGGAAGTTAGCCAGGAAAGCGATAACTTTATAGTGAAAGTCAAAGAACCGCCCAAGGAAGGCAGAGCTAACCAGGCAGTCATCAAATTACTGGCAAAGCATTTTGGTGTTTCTCAGGGTGAGGTCAGGATTCTAAGCGGCTTTAAGAGCAAGAGTAAGGTTATTGAGGTTGTGTGAAGCTGGTTGATGTAACCAGGACGCATCTTATAGGCCTAAAATCACATTGTGGCGCTCTCCAAGAAACCCCTTTACAAAGTTATCTTTAAGGAAGCCGAGAGGACCATGGGTATGGATGGAGACAGTTAACGCGGAATCATTGCCCATACCAGTATTGAGAAAGGACGATTTAACATGTCGTCATTTTGTTACCAATTAGGCGACGTACTGTGAGGCAGTAAGCGATAAATCGCGTCATCAGTGTCCAGTAGAAATCACTGGATTTTAGTTGTGGCGTTCTTCCTAGTGACAGGGTTAGGCTATTTATTTGCAAAGTGGGTCGCTTTGGTGTATGATGTATTTAGTAGTTTCAGTTTAGGTTGTTACATACTTAAATCACCTCAGATTTGCCTAAGTGTTGGATGACCCGAACTCTAGCTAAAATTTGGAAGAGAGGAGGTCATCCAATGAGTTTTCAGGACAAGTCGATCCAGTGTTCCGATTGTGGGACTGCCTTCACTTTCAGCGCTGAGGAACAAGAGTTTTTTCAATCTAAGGGCTATACTAATGAGCCCAAGCGCTGTCCCTCATGCCGCCAGGCAAGGAAGGCAGAGCGATACGGGAATGGTGGCCACAGCTACGGGTCCCCACGCCAAATGTTTCCTGCAATATGCGCCGAGTGTGGCAAAGACACCGAAGTACCCTTTGAACCTCGCGGTGATAAGCCGGTGTATTGTAGCGATTGCTACCGTAAAGTCAGACTGAGTAGATAGTGCGGGTTTGATCTGAATGATATACATAGGCTAGGGCTACCCGGCCTATGTATATCATTATAGTGTGCAGGGGATTAAGTAATTTAGCAAAGGAGGCAATATGAATATCTATGTAGGCAACTTATCGTCTGAGGTAACTGAAGATGAATTGCGGCAAGAATTCATGGCATTTGGGCAAGTCACCTCTGTAAACATTATCAAGGATAAGTATGGCGGGGGGTCCAGAGGATTTGCCTTTGTTGAAATGCCAAAAGTGTCTGAGGGGCAAGCCGCAGTTGCTGGCCTTAAAGGGAAAACATTAAGGGACCGAATGCTTGATGTTAGTGAGGCTCGTCCTCGCTCCGACAAAAGAGGCGGTGGTTCCTACGGTGACAGGAGGGGTGGTGGCTATGGTGGCGAAAGAGGTGGCCGATCCGGGGGAGGAAGACAGCGAAGATATTAATATACGGTAGCTATCTATACTTAAAAGTCGCGTTGGCATTTGCATAACTCCGTACACTGTTACTGACAAACTCGTGACAAATCGGCGTGCGGTAACCCATTTCACAAAAGGGGGGCCAATATGAATATCTTTGTGTGTAACTTATCTCTCGAGGTGACTGAGGAGGAACTGCGACGAGAATTCATGGCTTTCGGAGAAGTGATATCTGTAACCATCATGAACGACAAGTATATTGGTAGTGGCCAATCTAGGGGATATGGATTCGTTGAAATGCCATCACAGTCTGAAGGTCAAGCCGCAATCACTGCCCTCAATGGAAAATCACTAAGGGATAGGACGATGGATGTTATTCAGGCCCTCGCTCTTTCTAAGAACAGAGGCAAGGGCTCCTATGGTGACAAGAGAGGTGGCTGCTTCAGTAGCAGAGTAAGACAAAGAAGAAACTAAACTGCTGGTCATGATCTACATCCTTGAGACGTGTAACAATTAGCCAGGTTGTCATATTTAAGGCGAAGAATAGATTTTCCCCATCTTGGTGTCATCTTTTAACTGGCTTTCAGTCAGTTCGGACTCATTGTGTTTCATTTCTCGCTGGCAATTTACAATGTTAGAATAGCTATCAATTGGTTACTTGAAAGTATTGGTGTACTTGGCGCAATAAGGAGGATAAGCGAATGAAGCACACTCAGAGGGTATCCTGGGGTCGGCTAGGCAAGAAACTAACGACACAATTCGTCACGGGCATTCTTATTGTCGTACCAATTGGTGTCACCATATTAATATTTGTCTGGATCTTTTTTACCCTCGACAATATACTGCAGCCTGTAATCAGGTCTATATGGGGTCGCACAGTTCCTGGAGTAGGCTTCGGCGCAACGATAGTATTAATTTATTTGGCTGGGGTGATAGCCAGCAACATTGTGGGAACGAGGCTGATTCATTATGGTGAGTCCTTGTTGGCGAAAGTCCCAGTAGTGCGACAACTCTATGCCGGTATCAAACAAATCCTGGAAAGCTTCTCTAATCCAGGCAAGACTGGCTTTATGCAGGTAGTGCTTGTAGAGTTCCCTAAAGAAGGTATGAGGGCAATAGGCTTTATCACTAATGAATCGTATGACAAGTCCGGCGAAAGATTGCTCAACGTCTTCATACCGACCTCTCCTAATCCGACATCGGGCTTCCTGGAGATAGTGACGGAAGATAAAATTATCCGGACCAACATTTCGGTTGACGATGCCCTAAAGATGGTTGTATCTGCTGGCAGGGTGTCACTCCAGGAGGTTAGTGATAAGCTGTCTCCCAAGGATTAAGCGACTCAGGTGTTTCATATACTGCTTGTGCCCAGATTATATCAATTTGCTCGATGCGCTTCTGTTTGACTGGCTTGGCTTTCACATGAGGTAAGTTGAGAGTAGTTGCCTGATTTATCAGGCACAGTCGCCCAATGAATTGGGCAACTACTCTCTTGCCTTCTTAACAGTTACCTTATGTCTCCTATTAAGAGACGAGCTTAAATAAGTTATACACAAGGGCCATACTATGAAGAGTCACCTGGGAAGTGATTTGCTCTTAAGATATTGTATAGCGCGACAAGTGTGAACTGCTATAGTGGCTGTGACAAACCGGGGTATCAACAACCAGAAAACATTTAATCCTAATGCCAGGAATAAGGCAGTCTCTTCCACTATAGCATGGTTGATACCAATAGAAATATGAAGATGCTCCAATTCTTCCCTTGTCAAAGTCCCCTTTTTAGCTTCTTCAGTAATAACGGCTCCTCCATATAACAGGCCAAAACCAGCGCCGGCCACCCACATCGTTACTGCTTGGTTTGAAAGTCCAAGAATTCTCATGAAAGGCTTGAAAAACTTGAGCAGATATTTGATCCATCCCAGAGATTGTAAAGACTCCAGTAGCAGCATAACTAGCATGATGATTACGAAAATTCTGCCGCACAAGCCCAGTGTGTCAATAGCCCAACCTTTCAGAATCTCGATGAATGGAGTATGAATTGTAAGGTCGGCTGGTAGAACAACACTCTGGCTAGTATCACCAAGAAATTGGGAGACAATGAGTACAGTTAAAATAGCTGCGCTAATACGAACCAAGGTTGCTTTGATGATGTTAAAACCAGATTTGTGTTGGATCATTCCTTCCATAATAAGCATGTGGGCGATCATTATGAATAGGGCAATCAATGTCATTTGTCCGATGGTAAAGGGAAGGACTGCCATGATGGCGATGGCGGCGTAAAAGCTTACTACCATTGCGGTAATGATTGGTAACGCTGCCGCGGCAGGCAGATTGATCAGGCTCATTAGGGGGTGTAATAAGAAATCTAGTTGATTTAGCCAACCACTCCACTGAATAAGAGCTACGAGAAAGGAGACAGGGACAACGATTTTGCATATCCAAACAAAACTACCCCATCCCTTTTTAATTCCCGTGTAGAGGCCCCTTTTTAATTGAGTCCGAAAATCAGACATCTTATTGAGAGAGGTTACTCAGCATTTTTTAGAGCGCTTATATTCCCGAATGGTGAAGCCAAAATCGCGGCTGCGTTGTTCTGTTGCCTCTAAGGTTGCTCGTTCTGGGCTGCCTCGAGTTTCAGGGTGGGTGGCGTTAAGACCTGCTGCTACACTAGCCATGATGAGTGACTTTTGCAGACTGGTTCCCAGAGCATGGTAGGCGGCAAAGGCCCCCACGAAGACGTCTCCGCAACCTACTGTGTTAATTACCTTTAAACCTAGGTCTTTAAGGGGTAGAGCAGGGACTTCGACCACTATACCCGTAGCTGGTTCAAGCATTGCTGCCCCTTGAGCACCGAGTTTGAGCACTATGTGGTTGTGGAGTCCCAGCTCTTGCAGATGCTTCAGGCTCATATCCACCTCTGCAGTTCCGAAAAGGGCAGTTGCCTCCGCTTCATTTAGGAAAAGAATGTCTGTTTGCTTGGCAAGAGGCT
>PCSL01000119.1:0-186 GCA_002772325.1 Chloroflexi bacterium CG23_combo_of_CG06-09_8_20_14_all_45_10 | reverse complement strand
CCGCTACTACGTCCAGCGGAGGATCAGTGAGGACTAAGCCGCGGCATTCCTGTAATAAGCGTCTAACTTGTTGGTTGTTTAAATGTTCGGGGCATAGCCTGGCATTCGCTCCCAAGCAACTGGCAATAACATTTTGCCCCTCTTGGTCAACCAAAATATAAGCTTGTCCTGACTCTTCTCCCGGCA
>PCSL01000077.1:10785-13718 GCA_002772325.1 Chloroflexi bacterium CG23_combo_of_CG06-09_8_20_14_all_45_10 | reverse complement strand
GTGAAACTCTGCCCCACCACCCAGGGCAAAAGCTCATTTTTAATTGTCTCTACTTCAGGCAACTCAGGCATTTTTCTCTAGGTTAGCGTAAGGAAACAAAGCTTGCAAGCTCAATGTGCGATGTTATAATACAGAGATTTTGTAAGGAGTCGCCTTTAGGAGGTTAGAAATGTATCGGATTTTAGCCCGAGAAGACCTTACTCCAAATATTCATCTATTTAAAGTCGAGGCACCGCTAGTAGCCAAGAAAGCGCGGCCGGGGCAATTTGTCGTTGTCAGAAGTGATGAAAAGGGGGAACGCATTCCACTAACCATTGCCGATTGGGACAAGGAAGAGGAAAATGTGACTATTGTTTTCATGGAGGTAGGCACTACTACCAGGAAATTAGCTTTGCTTAATGCTGGTGATAGCATCCCTGACTTTGTTGGGCCGTTAGGTCGCCCCACGGAGATTGAAAAGTTCGGCACCGTGGTTTGCGTTGCCGGGGGCTTTGCCATCGCCACCATAGTGCCCATTGCTCGGGCTATGAAAGAGGCAGGAAATAAAGTTGTCTCAATTATGGGGTTTCGCACCAAAGATCTTGTTTTCTGGGAAGAGCGCTTGGGCAGTGTGAGCGATGAGCTTATTGTAACCACCGATGATGGCTCGTATAAGCGTAAAGGATTGGTCACCGAGCCATTAAAGGAGCTCTTGCAGGAGACCAAGGTAGATAGGGTCATCGCCATTGGCCCCACAGTGATGATGAAGTTCTGTTCTCTAACTACTAAGCCATTTGGTATCAAGACCATGGTCAGCCTTAACCCTATAATGGTTGATGGCACTGGGATGTGTGGCTGCTGCCGTGTATCTGTGGGTGGTGAGACCAAGTTTGCTTGCGTTGACGGGCCGGATTTCGATGGACATGAGGTTGATTGGGATTTGCTTATGAATCGTCTACGGGCTTATCTAGATGAGGAACAAGAATCTTTAAAGCTTTGGGAGGAAAGGAACAAGGCCTTGATAAGCTAAGGAGACGAAAATTATGACGGAAAAGAAAAAGATAAATCTAAATCGAGTGCCTATACCAAAGCAAGAGCCTTTGATAAGAAGAAGGAACTTTAATGAAGTAGCCTTAGGATATACTGAAGAGCAAGCTATGGAGGAGGCAAGTCGCTGCATTCAATGTAAAAAAACAGGTTGCAAAGTTGGCTGCCCGGTGGATGTAGATATTCCCGAATTCATAAAAGCAATACAAGATGGTGATATGCCCGAGGCAGTAAGAATACTTAAGAGTAAAAACAGCCTTCCCGGCATTTGCGGTCGCGTTTGCCCTCAGGAGACTCAATGTGAGATGACTTGTAATCTAGCCAAAAAGGGTGCTCCCATCGCTATTGGTAGGCTAGAGAGGTATGTGGCTGATTGGGAAAAGGCTCACCCTGAAGTTATTGAGCGACAGAAGGAGCGGGTAAGATTTAATGGTAAGAGGATAGCTGTTGTTGGCTCTGGACCGGCAGGGTTAACCTGCGCTGCCGACCTAGCTAAGCTAGGGTATGAAGTTACTATCCTTGAGGCACTTCATGTGGCTGGCGGTGTGCTGATGTATGGAATTCCTGAATTTAGATTACCTAAGGACATTGTCCAGGGTGAGGTTGATTATGTAAAGTCCCTGGGCGTAGAAATTAGGTTTGACCACGTGATAGGCAAAATAGCCACTGTGGATGAGATTCTGGAAGATGGTTACAATGCTGTTTTTTTAGCTCCTGGAGCTGGAGCACCCATGTTCTTAAATATTCCCGGCGAGAACTTCAGCAACATTTATTCCGCTAACGAATTTCTTACTCGAACAAACCTGATGAAGGCTTATCTCTTTCCTGAATATGATACTCCGATAAAAGTGGGCAGGAAGGTAGCAGTCTTCGGCGGAGGAAATGTCGCCATGGATTCTTCCAGATGCGCCCTCAGGCTTGGAGCCGAAGAGGTATATATCATCTATCGCCGTTCTAGAGTAGAGATGCCAGCCAGGGCTGAGGAAAGGGAGAACGCCGAGGAAGAAGGGATTATTTTCCAGCTTCTAACCAATCCCAAGAGATTTATCGGCGATGAACAGGGTAGGGTCAAGGCAGTAGAGTGTTATGAAATGGAGCTTGGTGAACCTGATGAAAGTGGTCGGCGGCGACCAATTCCAAAACCAGGCACTGAATTCATCATTGACATTGACACGGCAATTGTTGCTCTGGGCACCAGACCAAACCCGATCATCCCCTCAACAACTAAAGGACTGGAACTCACCAGGTGGGGCACGATAAAGACTGACGAGGCTACAGGCAGAACAAGCAAGGAAAAAGTCTGGTGTGGCGGCGATATGGCTACCGGGGCAGCCACGGTTATCAGTGCTATGGGGGCTGGCAAACGAGCTGCCGCTGATATTGATGCTTATCTTCAGGGAAAATCCTAAACCCGAATCTTCAAATTCCTAATGTTTAGGATTTCGTGTTTATTAATCTATGCCATCTCAATCCAGTTTTTGCCTAGCTTGATATCTATTTTTAAGGGCACAGAAAGCTCCATAGCCTGAGACATTAGCCTAGCTGCCAGAGATTTCATCTCATCCACCTCCTCTTGAGGTACTTCAAAGAGCAGTTCATCGTGAATTTGCAAAAGCATCTTGCTTCTTAGCTTTCGCCTTTTCATTTCTCGCTGCACATTGATCATGGCAACCTTGATAATATCAGCGGAGGTGCCTTGCACCGGGGCATTTATAGCCATGCGCTCCGCAGCTTCCCTCACCTGCCGGTTGGGGGAATTGATTTCGGGTATGAACCGCCGCCTTCCCAGCACCGTTTGCACATAGCCCAGCTTCCTGGCTTGCTCTTTAGTTAACTCGATGTATTCTTTTACCCTGGGATACCTGTCAAAATATAAGGCGATAAATTGAGCAGCTTCCTCTCGGCTG
>PCSL01000077.1:10023-10730 GCA_002772325.1 Chloroflexi bacterium CG23_combo_of_CG06-09_8_20_14_all_45_10 | reverse complement strand
TCACTGTCTTAGCAGTTCGGCGCATCTCAGAGGTCACCCCTGCTACTGGGATATCGAAGAGCCTGGAGGCAGTCATGGCATGGATATCCTCATCGCTGATAAAGGCAGCAATAAGGCTGGGGTCCTGGGAGAGATGAGCTAGCACTCTGAGGTCAATCTGGGAGTAATCAGCGCTTAACAGGCATGCTCCTGAGGGAGCAACGATAGCCTGCCTTATTTTCCTACCTATTTCCCCTCTCACAGGGATATTTTGTAGGTTTGGCTCACTGGAGGAAAGTCGTCCTGTAGCCGTGCCTGTTTGATTAAAATTGGTATGCAACCTGCCTGTTCTGCCATCAATAAGTGCCGGCAAGACATCAACATACGTTGACTTGAGTTTACCAAGCTGGCGATATTGCAACACAAGCTCAATTATGGGATGGGGACCCCTTAACCCCTCGAGCACTGAAGCCTCTGTGGAGTAGCCGCTTTTTGTTTTGCGGGAACAAGGTAGCTTTAGTTCCTCAAACAATACCTTGCCCAACTGCTTGGGTGAATTGATGTTAAATTGATGCCCCAAGCTATTATAGATTTCTGCCTCTAGCTTTAGCATTTCCTGACCTAATTCAAGAGACATCTTACGGAGCAAGGCAGTATCTAAAGTAATACCATTTCTCTCCATAGCTAACAGCACGGGAACCAAAGGTATCTCCACTTCCTTGAAGAGC
>PCSL01000077.1:9569-9996 GCA_002772325.1 Chloroflexi bacterium CG23_combo_of_CG06-09_8_20_14_all_45_10 | reverse complement strand
TCCCTCAAATTATCCCTTAAACCCCACATGCTGTCAGCGGCAGCACAAGCATAATCAGCAACTTGCTCCACTTCTAACATTGCTACCAAGCCCTGTTTCTTTCCCCTGCCAACCAAGTCACTGAGCTGTGCCATTTCCACGCCCAGTTTATTAAAAGCGATTGCTTTTAGACTTAAGTTCTTTTCACCCAGAAGGTAAGCAGCAATCATAACGTCGAAATCCAAGTTTTCCAGCTCCATTCCATAATTAGCCAGCACACTCATGGCATGCTTACCGTTGTGAGCAATTTTGCTTATCTTTGCGCTCTCCAAGATTGGCTTTAGCTCAGCTATCACCTGAGCCGCTGGAAGTTGCGCTGGTTGATTCAAGCCATAATGGCCTAAAGGGATATAAAATGCTTTTCCAGAAGCTGGCGATACTGCTATTC
>PCSL01000077.1:8171-9539 GCA_002772325.1 Chloroflexi bacterium CG23_combo_of_CG06-09_8_20_14_all_45_10 | reverse complement strand
TGCCCTCAGCCTCAAGGTCAAGGACTATTTCGCCCGCCATCTCCAGTTGACTCATAAGCTTGGCTAAAGCTGCCTCTGTGTTTACCACCTGATAAATGCCTCTCTGAAAGCCAGCAGCCGTCAACTGACGCCTGCCATGTGGCAACCGAGGAAGTAAGTTAATAAACTCAAGCTCCCGGAAAAGTTCCACTACCTCACTCCGGTCATAAGTGCTTACCCTACAGGCTTCCAAATTCAAGGTGACAGGAACATCCCTAACTATGGTGACTAATTCTCTACTTTGAAAGGCCTGTGATTGATGTTGACGCAGCGCTGCCTGCAGTTTGCTCGGTCTTATCTCATCAATACGAGTATAGATTCCTTCCAAGTTGCCATATTCCTGGATTAGCTTGGCGGCTGTTTTCTCGCCGATGCCTGGAATGCCAGGGATATTATCCGAAACATCACCAACCAAGGCCTTAAAATCAGTAATCTGCCCTGGCTTTATGCCATATTTTCGCTGGACCGCTTCCTCATCATAAAGGACAGTATCACTAAGGGTTCGCCTTGGCATGAGGGCTTTTATCCTCGGCAGCACAAGTTGGAGCACGTCATTGTCGCCAGTAACGATGATGGTTTCGATGCTCTGTTCGCTAGCCTGCTTACCCAAGGTGCCCAGAACATCGTCAGCCTCAAAGCCATCAATCTCAAAGATAGGGATGTGAAAGGCATCTATTAGCTGATGAACCCACTTTATCTGACTTTTCAGCTCCTCTGGTGCCTTAGGGCGCTGTGCTTTATACTCCTCGAACATCTCATGTCTGAAAGTTGGAGTTGGGCGGTCAAAAGCCACCGCCCAATAAGTAGGCTTGAACTCAGCCAGTACCTTGAGCAAGGTATTGGCAAAGCCATAAACAGCGTTTACCATCTCCCCGGTTTTAGATACCGTCAATGGAGGCAAAGCATGAAAGGCACGATGCACCAAAGCATTGCCATCAAAAAGCAACAGTAAAGGTTTTTCCTTGTTAGGCATTTTACGTATTATAATACTTAACAGGCATGATATACTAAAGTCGTATGAAGAAAGATTTGCTTTCGATATCCGACCTCAGTCGTGAGGAGATTGACCAGCTCATAGAGCAAGCTTTGGTTATGAAGCAAGAGGAGACGCTATCTCTCCTCTCAGGGAAAACCCTGGCTCTCCTCTTTGAGAAGCCTTCTTTACGGACCAGGGTTAGCTTTGAGCTAGCCATGTCTCAGTTAGGCGGGCACGCTATCTATTTATCTCCAGACGAGGTAGGCTTGGGCGCGCGGGAAGCGATTCCCGATGTAGCCCGGGTGCTCAGCCGCTACGTTAATTGTATTGCTGCTCGCACCTTTTCTCATCAG
>PCSL01000077.1:0-8046 GCA_002772325.1 Chloroflexi bacterium CG23_combo_of_CG06-09_8_20_14_all_45_10 | reverse complement strand
TTTGACTCTGGCATTCATCGGAGATGGCAACAACGTGGCTAACAGTCTGCTTTTCGCTGCCTCACTCACAGGAATGAATTTCTGCATTGCTTCTCCACCCGGTTATGAAATTAAGAAAGAGGTATTGAATCAAGGCCGAGAACTTGCCGCTTCCAGTGGTAGCCAAATTAAGCTAACGGCCAAGCCTGGTGAGGCAGTTAAAGAGGCCGATATAGTGTATACCGATGTGTGGACTAGCATGGGGCAGGAAGCCGAAGCAGAGAAACGGCGCCTTCCCTTTTCCGGCTATCAGGTAAATGCTAAGCTGTTATCTTTAGCCAAAGGAGATGCTTTATTTATGCATCCTTTGCCAGCCCACCATGGTGAGGAAATCTCTGTTGGGCTATTAGATAGCCCTCAATCGGTGGTCTTGGATCAAGCTGAAAATAGGCTTCATCTTCAAAAGGCACTGCTGGCAAAAATTCTTTTGCCAAGCGATTCAGAGGCACTAAGCAAATGACGCAACCCATTGTAGCTATTGTCGGCCGGACTAATGTAGGTAAGTCCACCTTGCTCAACCGCTTGGCGGGTAAGCGCCTAGCTATCGTTACCGATTTACCGGGAACTACCCGGGATCGCGTTTTCGCTCCTGTTTCATGGCAGGGGAGAGAGCTAACTATGGTTGATAGCGGTGGCTGGCAAGCAAAGCCACAGACAACTTTAGATGAAAAGATTAAACAGCAAGTAGAGGCAGCCATCAGCCAAGCGGATGTCATTATTTTCCTTACCGATGCTAAAGAGGGGCTTATTCCCGCTGATGAAGAAATAGCCGATATATTGCGTGCTGCCAGCAAGCCCACAGTGTTAGCGGTAAATAAGATAGATTCTGTAAAGCAAGGGGATTCGGTGGCTGATTTTTACTACCTAGGTATTGGTACGCCCATAGCCATTAGTGCCTATCATAACCGAGGGATAGACGAGCTTATGGATGCTGTACTAGCCTTTCTCCCCCCATCAGCCACCAGCTTGGTAGAGCCAGAAGAGGCTAAACTAGCTATTGTGGGACGCCCCAACGTAGGAAAGTCCACATTGCTGAATGCACTGCTCGGCGACGAGAGAGCCATCGTTCATGAGGCTCCAGGGACTACTCGTGATACTCTTGATGCTATAGTCCATTGGGATGATAAGAAGGCATTACTCATTGATACTGCTGGTATCAAACAACGCGGCAGGGTTGGTACTGGCGTTAACTACTACAGCCTGATTCGCGCTGTTCAAGCTATCAACCGCTGCGATGTCGCCTTATTACTAATCGATGCTGGTGAGTTCATCACCGCTCAGGATATGCATATCGCTGGCTATATTATAGAAGTAAGCAAAGGCATGGTATTAGTGGTTAACAAATGGGACCTTGTTTCTCAGGAACAGAGGCAACAATTTAAGCAGCATATGGAAAAACGACTTAGCTTTATGTCTTATGTGCCCACTCTTTACATCTCCGCCAAGTTAGGGCACAATATTGATAGAATCTTACCCCAAGCTTGGCAGGTATGGCAGGAAAGGCAGAAGCGTTTGCCAAACTCAACAGTTGACATGATTATTAAACAAGCAGTAGACAGTCATCCCCCACCTCGTATGGGCTCTAGGCAGCTGCACATTGCCCAAGCTTATCAAGACGAATCCAGACCTTCAGCTTTCGTGCTACAAGTTAATGACCCACATTTAGTCCACTTTTCCTACCAAAGGTACTTGGAGAATAAACTTCGCCATAGCTTTGGTTTTTGCGGCTCCCCTTTGCACCTAATTTTCATCAGGGCTAACAGTAAAAGGAGTAGAAGGATAAAGGTGGTGAAAACATGATAATTGCTAAGTTTGTTGCTGTGGTGATTATTGCTTATCTTCTTGGCTCCATTCCCTTTGGCTTGATCATAGGCAAACTTAAGAAAGGTGTTGATGTCAGAAAATATGGAAGTGGCAAGACTGGCGCCACTAATGTAATGCGAACCGTAGGGACCAAGTTTGGCGTTTTAACTATAATTCTTGATGTAGCCAAGGCTGCCATAGCAGTCATGCTAGCTAAAATAATTATGGGCAGCGCAATCTTGACCATTGGTAGTATCTCTCTTCATTGGCAGATAGCCCAAGCCATAGCTGGTTTGGCAGCAATGGCAGGACATAACTGGCCTGTATTTGCCAGGTTTAAAGGAGGTCGAGGCGTAACTGCTTACTTTGGTACACTATTTGCTATCTACCCTCCGGTAGCTATATTTGGAGTCGAAGTTCTTGCCATATCGGCACTGCGCAGCCGACACATGTCCTTAGGCTCCATACTTAGCGTCCTAGCCGCCTGGTGTTTGCTAGTGCCCTTAACTATTGTTTATGATTTTCCTCCCATTTATTTAGCTTATGGCTTAGCAGCTACAGCCTTGCTTGTCTTCCAGCATCGCGACAACGTAAAGCGCTTACAGCAGGGCATAGAACGCCGATTGTGGTAGGGAGACAAAATATAAATCATCCTTAAACCATGCCTAAAGCTACCATTATAGGTAATACTACCTGGGGTAACACTTTAGCTTCTTTGCTGAGTGACAAGGGAATAGCAATAAAGCTATGGGCGCGCAGCAAAACCGCGGCTGAAGAGCTGAATAGAAAATTACATAACTATTCCTCTACCAGCCACATTGAGGAGGCACTGGACGGGGCTGACCTGGTAATTTGGGCTGTTCCTTCACAAAAGTTGAGGCAAAATGTCATCCAGGCTAAGAATTACTTAAGCAATTCGATGCTTTTGGTGAGTGCTGCCAAGGGATTAGAGGGGGATAGCAGTAAGAGAATGTCTCAAGTAATGGCAGAGGAAATTGCCCCTGCTTTGAGACAGCAGATTTGCGTTCTCTCCGGTCCCAATCTGGCCAAAGAAATTGCTCAAGGCCTGCCGGCTGCTTCGGTAATCGCGGCACAGGATATAACTGTTGCTGAGAGAGCACGAGACCTGATGAATTCGCCTAAATTTCTTCTGTTTACCACTGATGATGTCATCGGCGTAGAGTTGGGAGGAGCTTTAAAAAATATTGTAGCTTTAGGTGCGGGGATGATCGATGGGTTAGGCCTGGGTGACAATGCTAAGGCTGCCTTCATCACTTGGAGCTGGACTGAAGTTATTTCTCTCGGGGTAGCCTTGGGAGCTAAGGTTAGCACCTTTTACGGTTTAGCTGGCTTAGGCGACTTAATAGCCACTTGTGCCAGCACCTTGAGCCGTAATCATTACGTTGGCTACGAATTAGCTAAAGGTCGCTCCTGGAAGGAAATATCTGCTTCTATGACGCAGGTTGCCGAGGGGGTTTACACTGCCATGGCAGTTCACCAAATAATACGGAAGTTGAATTTGGAAACCCCCATTATCAATCTTATTTATCAAGTCCTTTTTGAAAACTTGCCAGCAACTGAGGCACTGGCTGATTTCGGTGAGCTAACAAAGAGCCATGGTCAACCCTCACTAGGTAAAGTGCATTAAGTAGTTGCGCATAAGCCTACAGAGATTAAAGCCTAAATCCTAAGCACGAAATGCTAAACAGTATCAAAAATTAAAGATAAAAAATCAAAATTACAGTTCAAAAGGCAAAAATATTTCATTTTCTTCCTTTCAGTCCCAACCAAAACTTGCATTCATTTGCCGACTTTAGTGCATAAGTGAAAAAATTGGTATAATCCTTCCTTGAGGAGCCTGCCTGAGCCTCAATCACGTTAGCGCCAATACTAGTAGTGCTTCGCAAAAGCTGGTCACTAACAATCCTCGAGGTTTGCTCCGCTGACAGCTGATCCATAAATCCGATTACATCCAAAGCAAATTTGTAGGTGCAGCCCTTAAATTCATCCTTTAATTTTCCCCTGTCATTTTGCATTTTTACTTTTGCTCTTTTACTTCATTTTGCTTGTTTGAATTTGTTTAGAGTTTAGAGATTAGTATTTAGAATTTCCTTATATACTATGCGCAAGTGTTTATGTCGTCACATATAGATGCCTTAAGGTAATTTAGCTTGGGGCAATATCTTAGCCAACTCTTCGAAAAGGCGTCGTTGCTTCCCATCTAAATGTTGCGGAGTAACTACCACAACTTTGACAAGCTGATCACCCTTCCCCCTAGCGTTAAGCTGCGGCACTCCCTTGCCTTTAAGGCGAAAAACCCTTCCACTCTGTGTGCCTGGTGGTATCCTCAGGCTTGCCTTCCCATCTAAAGAGGGCACTTCTATCTCATCACCCAGAGTAGCCTGAGCAAAATTAATGGGTAACTCACAAAGAATATCGCTCCCGTCTCTACAAAACAACTTATGTGGCCTCACTGAAAGGTCAATGTAGAGATCACCAGGCGCTCCTCCATATAAGCCAGCATCCCCCTCGCCATCGAGGTGCACCTGATAACCATCATCCACACCGGCTGGAATATCCACCGTTAGCTTGCGTTCTACCTTTACTCTCCCCACTCCACGGCATTGGGAGCAGGGGTGGGGTATTATAATGCCGCTGCCTTTACAACAGGGACAGGCGGTAACATGGCTGAAGCGGCCAAAAATGCTCTGCTGAACTTTTCTCACCTGTCCTGTCCCACGACACTCAGGACAAGTTTGAGGATTTGTCCCTGGCTGGCTACCAATGCCATGGCATGAAGGACAGTTCTCAATACGCTGTATTTCAACTTCTTTCTGGCAGCCAAAGACTGCTTCCTCAAAAGAAAGGGTGAGGTGGGTTTGCAGACTATCCCCTTTTTGTGGAGCACGCTGGGCAGTCCTACCAAAGGGACTCCCACCAAAACCACCGAAAAAGGATTCGAAAATATCACCTAGCCCACCAAAATCAGGAAAACCATGCCATTCTTCCGTAGCTACTCGACCATAGCGGTCATAACTACTCCTTTTCTCCGGGTCAGAAAGGATCTGGTAAGCCTCATTTATTTCCTTAAATTTATCTTCTGCCCCGGGATTTTTATTGTGGTCGGGATGATACTGAAAAGCCAGCTTGCGAAACGCCCTCTTGATTTCCTCATCACTGGCGTTCCGCGGCACGCCCAACACTTCATAATAATCTCGTTTTATCGCCATAGTTAGTCAACCCCAATCTTGTAGTATAGACCTTAAACTGCCCTGTTGACAACTTTTATACACAAGTATACGCAGATTGCCAAACTATCGAGGGCAAAACTTTACCCATTTATTCTTATGAGTATGAAAGGCATATTTTGGGGCTATAGCCAGGATTTTGAAACAGCTCACTGAATCGCTAAAGTCTGAGAGTGGGGCTCTCAGTTAATCATTTCTTCTCTTTAGTCGCCATCTTTCTATCGCTATCTACATCACCACCTTCCTTTCTAGAGGCTGTTTATTTTTGCCTCAGATTGAAAACTAGACTTGCCTCATCCAGTTTTAATACCCATTCACCCCAAGATTCTGGTAGTGCGACCCTTCAGGGTCGTGCACGAGGCTAAAGCCTCGCACTACATTTTTAAACACCTTCTTCCATTTTCCTGGGTAGCCCTGCTCGCACAGCTGATAAACATTATACCAAGCCCTTAAAAATGTTTATAATATAAAAGGGAGGGAAGAAATTAAGCGAGATAAAGTATATCAGGAGGAATAGAACCATGACGCCAGAGAAATTTACCGAGCAAGCTCAAGAGGTTTTAGCGGCATCACAGGAGTTAGTTCGTCGCTATCATCACAATCAATGGGATGTAGAGCACATCTTATTAGCTTTGCTGGAGCAACAAGGGGGGGTAACTCAGGACATATTACGAGAATTAAGTGTGGATGTTGAGGCAATGAAAAGGCGAGTGGAGAGAACGCTTGAAGGCTTCCCTAAAGTGGCTTATGAGGGAACGCAAATTTATGCCACACCACGAATTTCCCAACTTATGCAAAATGCCCGCCAAGAGGCTGACAGGCTTAAGGACGAGTTCATCAGCACAGAACACCTCCTCATTGCCATTGCTGCCGAAAGCAGAGGCGAAGCCGCGGCAATCCTAAATGAATTTGGCATCAACCAAGAAGGGATTTACCAAGCTTTACGCAAAATTCGCGGTGCTCATCGGGTTACTGACCAACATGCGGAAAGCAAATATCGCTCTCTGGAAAAATATGGATATGACCTCACCGAGCTAGCTCGTCAGGGTAAACTCGACCCGGTAATTGGCCGGGAGAAGGAAGTCAAACGTGTAATACAGATACTCTCACGCCGCACCAAGAATAATCCTGTGCTTATTGGTGATGCTGGCGTAGGCAAGACAGCAATTGCCGAAGGATTAGCCCAGAAGATTGTGGCTGGAGACGTCCCTGACTCCCTCAAAGAGAAAAGGGCGGTTGCCTTGGACATGGGAGCGCTGGTGGCAGGGAGCAAATTTCGAGGGGAATTCGAGGAAAGGCTAAAAGCGGTCTTAGACGAAGTCCGTCAGGCGAGTGGAGAAATCATTCTGTTTATTGATGAGCTTCATACCGTAGTAGGAGCCGGGGCTGCCGAGGGAGCAGTTGATGCCAGCAATATGCTTAAGCCAGCGCTGGCTCGTGGTGAACTTCAATGCATCGGAGCTACCACTCTCGATGAATATCGAAAACGCATTGAGAAGGACGCAGCATTGGCAAGGAGGTTCCAACCTGTCTTCATTGGCGAACCCAGTGTAGAAGCAACCATAGAGATGCTTCGAGGACTACGCCCCAGATATGAAGCCCATCATAAGATAAAAATCGATGATTTAGCTCTAGTAGCTGCTGCCAAGCTGAGCCAGAGATATATCTCTGATAGATTCTTGCCTGATAAGGCGGTTGACCTAATCGATGAAGCCGCCAGCAAACTACGCATTGACATGGAAAGTGCCCCAGAGGAAGTTAAAAAACTAGACCGGGAGATAAAGCATTTGCGTGATGAGGAAGAAGCTGCTTCACAACGGAGAGCCTACCAAAGGGCAGCAGAGTTGAAAGCAGAAAGATTGAGGTTAGAACAGGAATACAATAATGCCAAACTTCAGTGGCAGCGGGAAGGGAAAATTGACGGTGTGGTGGACGAGGAGGATGTTGCTCAGCTAGTTTCCCAATGGACAGGCATCCCGGTCTCTCGAATGCTTGAAAATGAAAGTGACAAATTGGTTCACATGGAAGAGAGGCTTCACCAGAGAATAGTGGACCAGGAGGAGGCGGTGGCAGCCATTTCCGAAGCTATCCGACGGGGCCGAGCTGGACTTAAGGATCCTAAGCGCCCCATAGGTAGCTTTATTTTTCTTGGTCCCACTGGCGTAGGCAAGACGGAGCTAGCTCGAGCTTTGGCACAATTCCTCTTCGACGATGAAGAAGCCATGGTGAGATTGGACATGTCAGAATATATGGAAAAACATACTGTATCTCGCCTCATTGGCGCACCACCTGGCTATGTAGGGTATGAAGAAGGTGGCCAGTTAACTGAGGCGGTGAGGCGTCGCCCTTACCGAGTTATCCTCTTCGATGAGGTGGAGAAGGCACATCCTGAGGTATTTAACATACTATTGCAGCTACTAGAGGACGGCAGGCTTACCGATGGGCATGGTCGGACTGTGGATTTCAAGAATACGGTGGTGATTATGACCAGCAACCTGGGCACTGAGGAATTCCAGCGCCAGGCTATTGGCTTTCACCATAGGGACAAAGCAGATGAACAAAGAATGAGGAAAACCATAGAAGGTGCTTTGAAGCAAACTTTTCGCCCTGAGTTGCTTAATAGAATAGACGATGTCATTATATTTCATCCTTTGACCGAGGAGAACTTGAAGAGCATTGTTGACTTGCTTGTTCGGGAGGTGGAGCAGAGGTTGGCTGAACGGAATATCAAGATCGAGATCGGTCCTGAAGCCAAAGCTTGGCTGGTAAAAAGAGGCTATGACCCGGTATATGGGGCTCGCCCTCTGCGTCGGGCTATCCAGAGGTATGTGGAAAATCCATTATCAACCAAAATATTAAAGGGCGAGTCTAAAGAGGGAGACACCATAGCTATCGGTGTAGAAGGAGAGGAATTAAGCTTTACCACAGTCTTTTCTAATTGAAAAATGAGCATGGA
>PCSL01000028.1 GCA_002772325.1 Chloroflexi bacterium CG23_combo_of_CG06-09_8_20_14_all_45_10 | reverse complement strand
CCTCAGAGATAACAACGGCGGCGTTACCATTGTGTAGCGTTCCCGATACCACTACGAAGCTGCCATCATCAGGTGCCACCGCCACAGCACTGAACTTAGCAAAGTAGTCAGGAAGGTCGTCAGCCTTAGGCGTAGTACCATCCTGGATGGACTTGGTCTTGTTTGTCCATGTTACCCCACCGTCAGTGCTTTTCCATAGCACCGGGCTGCCGTCTTTAACCCCTACGGCATAAATAGCCATGCCATCGGGGCCAACGGCAATATCATAGATATCTGAATTAGGCACAATGACCTTGTCTGTCTCACTCGGTGTGGCCACCTTGGTCCACTTTAAAGTCCCAGGGTCAATAGTTAGGCTCACCGGCAATGTCCTCGGGGTATTAGTTGCTCCAGGTGCCGTAATGGTTATGGTGGCGGAATAGCTACCAGCCGCCATCCCGCTTATGTTCACAGAAACAGTAACAACATTGTGTTCTCCGGTGGAGCTGCCGCTCGGCGGTGATAAGCTCAGCCAGGCAGCATTATCGCTCACTGACCAGTTCAGTGTACCACCGCCTGAGTTCCAGACTTCCAGTGTCTGGTTTGCCGGGTTTGCCCCACCTACGGTGGCACTGAAACTAAAACTTGTAGGGCTAAAAGAAATGGTTGGGGCCGCTACTATCTTGAGGTCAGCGGTCATAGTGGATGCTGAGGCGCTGATATTCTGCACTCTCACCAAGGTATCAGCCGATGAATAGTAAGAGCTGCTGTTGGGAATAGTGGTGAAGGTAAAGTTGCGGTTGTTGCTGGTGCCGGGATAAGGGTCGCCAGCATCACCCCGGTTTCTATTATATTCAAGGTCAAGGGCACCGTCAGCTTGCTCCAGCGCTACCTCATAATGATAGTAGGAACAATTCCAATTGTTGTGGTTACGACATTCCCAATCATTGCCAGCCTTGTTTTCATCTATATGCCAGATGAGAAGACCAAAGCCAAGTCCAGAGCCAAGTAAGGCATCATCATAACCAATGGCCTGCCGGTTCTCCGCCAAAAAGTATTCGCTACCGATAGTACCTCCCGTCCACAGGCGATAAATAGTGCCACCGGTTTCCACTGCGCCAATACTGGCACCGGCCAGGTCGCTTGTCAGCCTATTGGCAGTAGCCCACCCAAGTTTGGCACGGCACCAGGCACTAAGATGAGCCGGTGAACTACCCATGAAACGACCGCCAACCAGACCATTCCACGAGCCCGACGCCATCAAGCACCATCTGCCAATCCCTTCTGAGGAATCATCGTAATCATAAAGGTCAGGAAGACCAAATACATGCCCGAGTTCATGGCAACACACGCCAATAGTCATATTGGGTAGTGGTGCCCAAGCCGTAGGCCAATGCTCGGGCATCATGGCATAGTTATAAACGCGGACACCGTCCACTACCTGCGGTGTTGAAGTGGCCCCCATATGAGAATGGATATCGTTATTGCTACCGCTGGCTTCCCTGCCTGTGCCGGCGTGCACTACCATCAAAGCATCAACATCGCCATCGCCGTTATTATCATACTGACTAAAATCAACAAAGGGATTAGCTAATGCTACCACATCTTCCACCAGTTTTTGAGCATTCTGGGGGTAAGTACCAAAACCTGCTTGCCCAGCTACGTAGTAGGCATAAGTCTGCGGCGCCCTGTACCAGCCAAGAGAGCTCGGAAGATTTACAGTGACTATATCAAGGACACCGTAAGACACCTCACTATAATAATGTCGAACTGACGGACGTGAGGCGCCAAAGACCAGGGTATCAAAATAGCTGGCTGCCACTTGAGAAGGCTTGTCACTGAAGTCTACAAGTAACGCAAGAGCCTTAAAAGTGCCCGTAGGCTGTAAGGCGGGCTCAGTAGGCTGGTTGACACCTTTGGGGATGGGAATAAGAGGTGGTGCTTGCTCCGGGTGCTGTCGCCATTTCTCCACTAAATCCGGGTGGGGAGGCATCAGGCTCAAAGAGCCAACGTTTGCCGGAGCCGATCCTAAAGGAAACGCAAAGGAGAGAAAGCAGATTACTAAAGCTAATGCTCGTGTCCGCTGAAAAGAATGTTTCATGTTTATCAACTTTCGGAAATATTCGATAAATAAAAGAACGTCCCCCTCTCATCACCTTTAAGGCTAAGATGTCCGGTAATAGTGTCACCTTTTCCATAAGCAGCCATATTCTCTTGGGTTTTTGTTAATAAAGTTTGCCCTACCTTCACCCTCGTCATGTTCACATAGCCAGGAACATCCTGAGAGTCCGTAAGACGAAGTTCCACTTGCCAGGGAAAGACGTCAGCCAAGGGTTTAATGGAAAGGATTTGAGCAACTATGATGCTATCGTTAGGCACTACTGGAACTGCTGGTCCAGGCTTTTCAGGTGGGGGTGGTCCAATCCCAGGGGCACACCCGCACAGTACCATCATCAAGAACGACACCAAAACTGTCCTTTTCCCCATAGCAACCCTCCAATGCAGTGAATCGCAAGCACAAACGAGATCAATGGGCCAAATGCTCTATGTTGTGTATAATCATCCTCAAAAAATAATTAAAACAGGGCCGAACAAATCTGTCAAGCCAGGCAGCAGCAAAGCTAAGCCTCTTGGCAAGGCGATAAAAGGCTTCCTTTATAGTGGTTTCGCATATCATCCATGTGTCTTACAAAAGTTGTTGAGATAACTATGGCTCTTGGGATTATCAAGAACAATAATAGTTGCCTTGCCAGGATTATTCTTCCTCATCTTCCTTATGAAACTTATGATACTTCCCCACCTTGAATTTTCGGGAAAGGAGATCACGCCTTTCCCATTCAGACTATAATAACCCATGGCGTTAACTTTTATCTTGGCCATATTTTTTAAAAATTCTGGGCTTCCCAAAAGATAAAACCCTCACCGTATTTGCCTGGTTCTGAGGCGATGCCTCATCAAGAAAACCAATGACTATCTCCTCATCCCTATAGCCTTTATCCTTCAAGTTCTTTACTGCCCTTTCTATCCTCTCAATGAAGATATCTTAGCATCTTTACGTCTGCGGTAATCTCGGACAAATGGCTTAGCATAATTCATCCCCAATTTCCCCACTAATATCCTTCTTGTCTGCTCATCTGAATAATTTACCTCGAATAGTTCCTTTACAAGCCTCATAACCTCTTTCACACTCCAATAAGGCTTTGCTTTCAACACCCTCTTTAACTCACCTAGCTCCTCCTCATCCAGCTTCGGAGGTCTTCCTGGAATCTTCTTCCTTACCAGCCCTTCTACACCTTCAGAGTTCCAGCAACGAATCCAGTTATAGCCTGTGGCAATGCCTATCCCAAAGTGAGCTGTCGCCTCCTCTACCTTCATACCTCCTGCCACCAGACTGACGAAGGAAAGTTTCCACTTGACTTTCGGCTCCTTCTCTTCGTCCAAAGCCTCCCTCAATTTTTCCGCATTTGCGATCATCATTCTCCTTCCCAGTACCCCCAAGCCTCGTTACCTTATTATACACCTTTATGTGGAAAACTATAGCCATTTTCTACCATTATTCCTGTTTATACCATCCCACATACACAAGGCTAAAGCCTTGCGCTACGTTTTTGAACACCCTCATTATCATACCATGCTATGCCCGGTTTTCCTCACTGAAAGTTTTAGGAGGGGAAAATGAGCTGTAGCAATCTTGCCTTGCGATTGCTTTGTCGCTATGCTCCTCGCAATGACATGCAGAACACTTTAGTGCTTCTCTAGATATACCTGGCTCAGGTCAGGGATGCCCAGGGGACTAAGC
>PCSL01000080.1:3695-3837 GCA_002772325.1 Chloroflexi bacterium CG23_combo_of_CG06-09_8_20_14_all_45_10 | reverse complement strand
CTTTATCAAGGAATTGGCGATACCATTCGTGTTTCCCTGAGCGCTCATCCCTGCGAAGAAGTATTTGTTGCCTATGAAATCCTGAAGACGCTAGGGCTGCGACAGAGAGGAGCGACATTAGTAAGCTGCCCTTCCTGTGGTC
>PCSL01000080.1:208-3645 GCA_002772325.1 Chloroflexi bacterium CG23_combo_of_CG06-09_8_20_14_all_45_10 | reverse complement strand
AAAGAGATAAGGAAGCCTATCAAAGTGGCGGTTATGGGTTGTGTGGTTAACGGTCCGGGCGAGGCTAAAGATGCTGATGTAGGCATCGCTTGCGGCAACAAGGGGAGAGGTGCTATATTTAGAAAGGGCAGAGTGGTAAAGACAGTTACTGAGGAAAATTTCCTAGAAGCCTTAAAAGCAGAAATAGATTCCCTCTCCCTTGACGGGAGAGGGTCAGGGTGAGGGTGGATCAAAGATGGCACGAATCCCCGCCATACACAGCATCTCAGTCTTGATGCAGAGTTAGGAGAAAAGACAAAATACGGACAAAAGTATATAATAAGCAGTTAGCAATTAGCTGAAAGCTGACAACCGGGTGGCATTATTTTGAGATACAGCTTTGTTTCTAACCACACTCTCGCAAGATTTCTATACTCCACGAGCAACTTATGACCAAAGTCCGTCTTGACAATGTTAGGAAGCGAATGTATAAGTGGAAACTAGAGGGAAGCAGGGGGTCATGGATACAAGCGAAACCAGAAAGCAAACACGCAAAGCAGCCGAGGTAATTGGCTATGTTCTAATTGGAACTGGTTATCTTTACTGTTTTGTTATGTTGTGGGTGAATGTAATCCATTGGTGGGGAGCTGGTGCCATACTCGCATATATCTTCTCGCCTTTTCTTGCACTTGCTATTCCTGTCATCTCGTGGATAATCGAAGGAACATTCCCGATTTTACTATTTGCTGGTTGGGGAGCTATGATATTGGGTGCCGTCCTAGTGAGTTTTGCTGGTAAAGTCAATGAAGAGGAAACAAAGAAGCGCAGTATAAAACCAATCTTAATAGGAGTTTTAGTGGTGGCTTTGGTGGCTTTAGGAATCTTGGCACAACATAAGATTACAGGATTGATATCAGAAGAACCTGATGCAAAATTAATTGAATTCCGAGAAATGAAACAGACCCAATTAAGACAGGCACAAGCTGACACGCAAAATGAAAATAAATCGTGGGGTGAGCGTATAGAGATATTTGAGAGGTCGAGGTATCTGGTAAAAGTCATTAAAGAGACATTCGAGTATACTAAGCTAAAAGAGTATCATGAATTTAAATTAGCACAGCTTGATGAGTTAGAGATACAATTACTTAAGCTTAGGCTTGATGTGGACCAGGGCAAAGATGGTGCTCTGCTAGATTATAACCTCTTACTCACTCAGAGGCAATTTCTCCAGCAAGATATTAAGGAGATGCAGCAATTGCTGGAATAAGGCTAATGCCCAGCAAAAACTGCCAACCAAAGAAGATGTTAGTGAGGTATGAGCAATGAGCCGATACCTAATACCAATCTTGTTAGTAGTTCTAGTGCTGCTCTCAGGATTACCAATTGGCTGTCAGAAACAACCACAAGAAGACCTGGAATCGTTACTTGGGTATCTAGATGAAGTAGACCCTATTATGGGTGAGTATCTTCAAATGATGCTCTCTGTCACAAAGTCAGACAAAGCTATTATTGATGCGGTTGAGTATGGTGATATGGGTGAAATAGTTGAGGCAATCACCGCCCACAAAAATAACGTCAACCATGCTTTGCAGTGCGTGGACTCTGGACTCTTGATTTTGGAGGGGCTTAGGCCGCCTATTGAAGCACAAGACTTTCACAGATTAATGATTGAGAGTCTAGAGAAAGCCCAGGATGGGTTGCTTAGGTGGTTTTACGCTGTTGGAGTTCTATATGAGGTTGTTTGCACCCGTTCTATGGATATGTCCACAGCTCCTAGTGTATCAGAAGACGAAAAGCAAGCACGCCAGCTACTTCGAGAAGCGCAAGAAATTTGGACAGAAGTCCAGAAGGAATTTGATGACCTGATACAAATTCTTGAGGAAAGAGCAAAGGATTGACTATCGTTCCAGCTACTTGGATTTCTTGAACTGACTTGACAGAAGGATGGGGCAATGAAGCAATATATTATACCTTTTCTAATAGCAGTCCTAGTATTGACATCAGGAGTCCTAGCGGGTTGTGGGCAAGAGGGTTCTCCTGAGAGAAATGAAGCGGTAGCTTTCTTTCGAGGAGCCTACCCGATTAGTAAGGAGATACATGAAGTTGTCGAAAATTGGAATGCCTTCTATGAGGGAGGTTCACAGCAAGGAGTAATTGGACAAGAGATTCTAAGAATTTGCCAAGAGAGTGAAGCTCGATTGCAGGCACTTTATCCTGAATTATCAGCACTATATGCACCACCACCACTTGGACAACTAAAGGATGATATAGCTTTAGCCCTAAACACTGGGATTGAGGCTTACTCTTTAGGACGGGAGTATGCTCTAACCAACGATAGAAGTTATGCATTGAAGTTTGATACGAAACTGATGGAATGTAATAGGATTTTGGTGCGTATCGCAGATGAATGGGATGATGGCGTAGCCTATTACAAGATTAAACCTTCAGAGATATTACCATGAGCTATCTACGGGTTGCCTCTTCAATAAGGTGGGCCAGAATTACATCCTACCCAGCCATAAGGAGAGTTAAGCTAAACAAAGATTCCCAGCCACCTACACCACCTCTCCCTATAGCAGACTATTTATCCATCCCACATCCACGCTTACCTCTATTGACATTATCAATAGCTGACAACCGGTAGCTAACATATGAGACATAAGTTATTAGATTGCGTGGTGTTAGTGAAAGATATTCCTGAATCTGGTCTTCGGGTTGGAGATTTGGGGATGGTAGTGGCAATATACGAACCTGACGGGCTAGAAGTAGAGTTTACAAAAGCATCAGGGGAAACTCAGGCAGTGCTCACGCTTACCGAAGCAGACGTCAGACCGACTAAGGCTGATGATATCATAAGTGTCAGACCTTTGAGTTTGAGAGCATAATTGGGACGCAAACCCGTCCAACTAACCCCTAATTCTTGGTATAATCTACCCGCCATTTGCCTTTGGCTTTGTTGGCTTCCCCATCAGTCAATTTTGATGTAAACTTAAACTAAGACGCAAATGCGTTTCTCTAAGCTTTTTGGCAAGACTCTAAGGCAGACACCTTCGGAAGCCGAGGGCACAAGCCACCAGCTATTGCTCCGGGCCGGCATGATTGCTCAGGAAGCCGCTGGCATTTATTCCTTTTTGCCCTTAGGCTGGCGAGTACTGAGAAAAATAGAGAACATAGTTAGAGAGGAAATGGATAAAGCTGGGGGACAGGAACTATCCCTACCAGTGCTACAACCTATCGAACTATGGCTTAAATCGGGGCGATATGCTTCCTTTGGCAAATCTCTGTTTACTTTGACTGACCGTAAGGAGCACAAGTTAGCTCTGGGACCTACTCATGAAGAAGTCATTACTGAGCTTGTTCATAGATATGTGCAAAGCTACCGTGACCTTCCCTTGCTTCTTTACCAGATACAGACTAAGCTTCGTGATGAGCCCCGACCCCGTGGTGGATTATTAAGG
>PCSL01000080.1:0-150 GCA_002772325.1 Chloroflexi bacterium CG23_combo_of_CG06-09_8_20_14_all_45_10 | reverse complement strand
ATGAAAGTTACCAAAAAATGATACAGGCTTACCAAAACATCTATGCTCGCCTTGAATTACCCGTTATGATGGTAGAGGCTGACAGCGGTGCTATTGGAGGTAAGGAATCGCATGAGTTTATGGTAATCACCGAAAGTGGCGAGGACGAGA
>PCSL01000068.1 GCA_002772325.1 Chloroflexi bacterium CG23_combo_of_CG06-09_8_20_14_all_45_10 | reverse complement strand
TCAACTGTTGACTATCTCGACTCCAGACTATTGACTGCCGACTATTCGACTGTTGACTAATGACTATCGACTCTCGACCGACGACTCTAGACTCTCAACTACTCGTGTCGATTGTATAATACTGGCGGTGGCTCACGATGCTTTTAAAGCAATCACCTTGGATAAACTTAAAAACATTATGAATGCCACCCCTATATTAATTGATATCCGAGGCGTATTTGACGCTGAGGAAGCAAGAGGGATAGGATTCTTCTACAAATCCGTGTAGAATACATGAGGAGGGAAGCCTATGGGAAAAGTCGTGAATTTTGAAGAGATGATTGAAAAGTTCAAGGGGGAGTGGCTACTTGTAGAATATGAGGATTTGGATGAGGAACTTAAACTGAAGCGGGGAAAGGTCCTCTTCCATTCTCCATATAAAAGTGAAGTCTATAAACAGCTTATGGAAATGCGAGGGGGAAACATCACCATTGAGTATGCTGGCGACATACCCAAGGACTTAGCAGTTCTCTTCAAAGTTAGCTGATGAAAAAATATGCTCTTCACCGTATTGGAAAGCTTCTTATCCTGAGGGCATAGTGGCCCATCCCCTTCCTTCCCCCTGAGAGCTTTGTGGACGGGCTCTTAGGCATGGACTTCCTAATGCAAGTCAAAGCAGTAATAAACACCGAGAGTGGAGAAATAGAAGTTGCCTGATGAAGCCTTCGAATGTTGAAGTTGAGAGGTCCCGGCAATATCATTGGCAAACACACCTTCATTGGTGCTGGCTCTGTAGTCACCAAAGATGTCCCCGACTATGCTCTGGTTTATGGCAATCCCGCTCAAGTTCAGGGCTGGGTCTATGAGTGTGGCGGGAAACTTGATTTCAGCCAAAACACCAACACTCAATGCCCTAGATGTGCTAAAATTTATCAAAGGAAAGGCAAAGAGCAAATTTGTGCGGTAGGAGGTGATTAGAAATGTTGGCAATAACTGTTCCTGATAGCATCATTCATATTCTAGACATTGTTCCTGGAGAAACCGGGGAAGATAAGTTACTGAATTTGCTAGCCGAAAACATTACTGCCAAATTGAAAGAATGTGATGCTCGAATTGTTGAATTTGAAACAAAATATGGGATGAGTTTTGCAGAGTTTGAGCAAGCTTGGAAAGAGGAGCTACTTGGTGATCCCTTCTCTTATTCGCTAGAGAAGGATTATATGGAATGGGAAGGCTTCTACTTGGAAAAGAAAAAATGGCTTTCACTGCTAAAGGAACTAAGAGGCTCTTCAAAAGCTAAGAGGTGAACCCATTATTAATTTAGAGGGACATCTTGCATCTGTTAAAGAACTCGCAGCAAAATTCTTTCCTGAAGCATCTGTTGAGCTGCGTTATCTTAGGCTAACCCAATATAGCCTAAGGATTAATATGGCAGAAGAACTCTTCGCAGAGGTTTATTACAACGCTGAGAATCAACGGCAGAGTTATGCTCTTATTAGCAAAGGTCAGCGAGTATTTGGCTGTGACAATCTCCTTGGCTGGCATTACCACCCTCGAGAAAATCCTGAGCAACATAACTTTTGTCAGGTAGACCCCTCTTTAGAGGATATATTCATTCGGGTCAAGGAGACAGCCGAGGTTATCAGGAGTGGTAAATGAAAACTCCTTTAGTTGATTTGAAAACGCAATACGACTCCCATCTCTTCTGTCATTCTGACGGAGCGAAGCGACGTGGCAATCTCAACTAACTCAACGAACTCTAACAACTCAACAAACTCAAAGGACTCAAAGAACTCAATTGGACTATTGACTATCGACTCTGAACTCGCGACTATTGACTAATTTGAGGTGATCGGCTTCGACATTGACACCCAGAAGGTAAACCAGCTTAACCAGCAAACTACCTCAACTATCCTAACTAACTCAACCATCCCAACCAACTTAACCATCCCAAGCATCCCAACCATCTCAACCAACTCAACCATCCCAACCAACTTTAGAGCACTTGAACGCTTGGCAAAAAGCACTCAAAGATTATATGATAAGCAAAGGGTTACAGAAAGCTTCATAGCATGGCTAAAAAGATTGTCTTCCACCCTTATGCATTGTATAAAATGGAAAAGAGGAAGATAAGCAAAGCTGGTGTTGAAGAAACTATGAAAGAGCCTTATTCTATTGCAGAGGCAAAATTTGGAAGAAAAATTGCCCAAAGGATATATGGCAGCTATTTGCTAAGAGTAGTGTTCGAGGAATATGAAGGCCATTACTTGGTGATAACAGCATATCCAGCAAGGGCAGAACGATATTTAAGGAGGTGAATTGTGGAGATAAAGTATGTGAAGGATATAGATGTCCTGAACATAGAACTTCAAGAGGGGAAGTTTGAGTATAGCGAGGAGATTGGCGAGGGAGTGATTTTAGACCTTGGTCAGAATGGAGATATACTCAGCATCGAGATAATCGATGCCACTAAACGACTAGGAAAGGAAGTCGCTGACAAAATCACCCAAAGGTACCTGACTGTAGCTTGAAGAATGCCACAAAGATTGGCGGGATTAGAAAACAAAAGTCGCAGGTATAAATGCCAGTAATAGGCAAAAATGAAGCCAAAATCAAGCAACTAATACACGGAACCCAGATAAAGCAGCAGAAATGAAAACGCTATCCCAACCATCTCAACCATCTCAACCATCCCAACTAGTTGTTTGCATCATCGGCCTGGGCTACGTTGGCTTGCCTTTGGCGGAGGCATTTTCCGGAAGCCTAGGAAACTGAATCTCATTGCTTTCACAATGGATGGTTGATAAAATCAAGAGGAAGACCAAGTCTTTAAGGAGGCTTAAGATGTCTGAAGCTTTGAGGGAAATGGACAAGATAGAATTGATCAACATCGAACGGCTGGCTCACTTATTAAAAAGCCTTACTCCTGCTGAGCTTGAAACCTTGGAGATTCTTCTTGACGGGGAGGCTTACAAGACCATTGCTCAATCCCTCGAAGAACTGAGGGAAGGGCAAGGAATTCCCATTGATGAGTGGTAAACGATATCAAATCCACATGGCGCCCTCTGCCCATAGAAGGTACAAGAAGTTTACCCTGCCTTTACAGCGAAAGGTTCAAGAGGAGGCAAAGAAGTTATCTGAGGATCCCTACCGTTACGAAGAACTGAAGGGACCCTTGAAAGGCATAAGATCACATCATTTTGAGTTCAAAGATGTTACCTATCGGATTGCTTATCAGATTCTAGAGGATGAGAAGCGAATAGAGATTGTTCTAGTAAAGACAAGGGAGAAGTTCTACGAAACCCTGAGGCAAATTATATGAAACGGTGATCTATAAAATGCTGGAAAGGCTGAAAACAAAATCAAGCGGTTATTTGCGTCATAGGTTTGGGCTATGTTGGCCTGCCCTTGGCCCAAGCCTTCTCCAAAAGCTTCCAGATAATCGGCTTTGACACCAATGAAAATAAGGTAAACCAGCTTAACCAGCAAACTACCTCAACTATCCCAACCGAACTATCGACTGTTGACTAT